>CAXUEP010000001.1:0-216329 GCA_964250295.1 uncultured Mycoplasmatales bacterium
TGTACAAGACCCGAGAACGTATTCACCGCGGCACTGCTGATCCGCGATTACTAGCGATTCCGGCTTCATGAAGTCGAGTTGCAGACTTCAATCCGAACTGGGGCTGCTTTTTTGGGATTAGCGTACTTTTGCAAGTTAGCAACCCTTTGTAGCAGCCATTGTAGCACGTGTGTAGCCCGAGGCGTAAGAGGCATGATGACCAGACGTCATCCCTTCCTTCCTCCAGCTTGCGCTGGCAGTCTGCCTAGAGTCCTCCCTTCCGGGTAGTAACTAGGCACAAGGGTTGCGTTCGTTATAGGACTTAACCATACACCTCACGGCACGAACTGACGACGGCCATGCACCATCTGTGTAGTGATAACCTCCATTGTGTTTCCACAACTTTGCACTCCATGTCAAGCCTCGGTAAGGTTCTGCGCGTTGTATCGAATTAAACCACATGCTCCACCGCTTGTGCGGGTCCCCGTCAATTCCTTTGGGTTTCACTCTTGCGAGCGTACTATCCAGGCGGCAAACTTAACGCGTTAGCTAGCGACACTGAGCTTAAGCCCAACATCCAGTTTGCATCGTTTACGGCATGGACTACTAGGGTATCTAATCCTATTTGCTCCCCATGCTTTCATGCTTTAATGTCAGTAACAGAATAGTTGACTGCCTTCGCCTTTGTTGGTGTTCCTCCATATATCTAAGCATTTCACCGCTCCACATGGAATTCCGTCAACCTCTTCTGCACTCTAGTGTAACAGTATCACTGGCTTCTTCCAGGTTAAGCCTGACTTCTACCAGTGACTTATTATACCATCTACGCATTCTTTACGCCCAATAATTCCGGATAACATTTGCCACCTACGTATTGCCGCGACTGCTGGCACGTAGTTAGTCGTGACTTTCTTAGCACATGGTCAAGAACAAGCTTTCACTTGTTGTTTTCTTCTGTGCTGACAGAAGTTTACAATCCATAGACCTTCTTCCTTCACGTAGTATCGCTTCGTCAGGGTTGCCCCCATTGCGAAAAATTCCCTGCTGCTGCCTCCCGAAGGAGTCTGGGCCTTGTCTCAGTCCCAATGTGGCCATTCACTCGCTAAAGCTGGCTATGCATCATTGCCTTGGTAGGCCATTACCCTACCAACTAGCTAATACAACTTACCCCTATCAACTAGCGAGGCCGGAGCCCCTTTCGTTAACCAAATAACCATATGCGGTATTAGCTAGGGTTTCCCCTAGTGTATCCCCCACTAGTTGGTAAGTAAGGTAAGCATTACTCACCCGTTCGCCGCTAAACACTTTGCAGTGTTCCGCTCGACTTGCATGCATTAGGCGTACTACCAATGTTCATCCTGAGCCAGGATCAAACTCTTACAAATAATCGCCTGGGAATTCACCCAGGCGTGACCGGTTCTATTTAGTTTTCAAAGAATATAAATTGTTCATTCGCAGCTATGCGTGTACAATTGCCAGATTTTTTTTGAAGGGAGAAAATCAGATTTCAGCAGAAAAACCCAAACTTTCAAAGCTCTCTAGTTATTTTGTTAAATCTTTTTTAGTGACTTCCTAGGAAACTTTAGCAACCTTTTTCTCCCGGCGGAGATCCTTGCTTACTGCAAGATACAATGGGTAATCTGTTTTTTGCAGACGGCTTAGAAGATGCTTCTGCCGGGCCAGTCTTTTTAGCATTGAACGTTTTGCCGGAATATCCTTACGGTTTGCATGTAAGTGTTCAATAACTAGGTTTGTTCTGGCCCGTAGGAGAACAAACTGGGCTAGTGAAGAGCCCGTGTTACGGGGGTCGAGATTATGATTTTTTAACAGTTCTTCCTTGGTTGACATCATCTAGTTGCCCACGATCAGTTTTGTAATACTTACTTTTTAGGACCGTAAACAGCAAAACTTGTTAATTCTGGTGAAAGCCTAGCTAACTGACCACCAGAACACAAGTGACTACTCCTTAGCGGTGGTTTTCTCACGGGAGAGCAAAGCTCTCCCGTGCGACCTCGCACACGCGCGCGCGCGCGACATTGACTAACTAATCACTAACAGTATTGACATTCATAGGTAATCATTGATATCTATTAGTAATATTGGTATTATTTGTAAATAAATATCAATGATTACTAATTTCAATTAATTTATAAGAAAGATTTTATGGAATTAATTTAAATAGTTTCAATTGATAAATTAGTAAACTTATAAGTTATCAATTCATAAACTTAGATAAACTACTATTTATAATCATTATAGACTAGTAATTCTATTCATCAAATGTTAAAGATGCGTGCACTCACACATGCGCGAGGGCAGCAAACGGTTGGGAGAATGAGCACCCGACTTCCCCAGGGGGTATTTTGCCGATTAACCAAACTACGCTTCTAAGTAGCCTAGAAGAATAGCTTTTTTCACACCCAGTATGAAACTAGCGGGCGTCGTAGTTATCACTCCTACACCATTTAAAACCACAAAAAATAGCAGTTAGAATAGCTCCAGAAACTTCCATGTTCCCATTCTAGTAAACTGGGTGGTAATTACAGGCGGTCACGATTATAATTACCACCCCTGAAAACCATAAAATGAAAACTATAGAAAACAGTAACAGTAGTTTATGGTAGACCAAGAGGAAAGACTGGCAACAGCAACAGTTGATCAGCCAGACAGTAATCAACAAGCAGTAACAGTAAGAACAAGACCGGAAAAGTTGTTAATTGATCTTACCAAACATAGTGATTATGTGGAGAGGGTGGGAAATAACCGCGTTAAATCCTTTGTTCTTATTGATAAGCTCTACCAGAAGTGGGAAAAAACGGTAGGTGATGAGACCCAGCTCGAGATTCAACTTATCTCCAGAAAAAGCCAGCCAATTACGCCCAGAAGTCGGGAAGTAATTCTACGAAGTGCCGGGAAGGGAACGAGTAATGTCAACCAGGTAATTGATGCTAACGAAGAGGTTGGTATTGAGTGTGATATTGGGGTTGTCCTAAGAAAGACCTCAGAAGAGAGTAAAGAATGGGGACCTTTTGTTGAAAGAAACCGGGAAGTTCTGCTACCTGATTATCTTGGTTACGAAAAGGAAAGACTCTCCGTAAGGGAAGGGGCAGCTATTCTCAAGGATCTGGTTGAAGCACAAGTAGAATCACTGGAATCACAGCTAAGTGAGCAGAAACAACAACAGGGCGGCAACACAATAGTTCCTCTAAAAATGGAAGAGCACACTCTAGTTAACACCTATGAGGTTATCAATGTCCATCGGAAGCAGCAGGATGGTTCCCCAGAGGGATTCCCACCAGTAATGTCAACATTTCCAGTTGTAGCAATCCTTACAATTTTAGCTTTTCTCATCTACCGTTATTATAGACTACTGCAGAAGTTGCTACGGAGGATTGGCAAATTCTTTCTGCAAGTAAATCCTGCTGAATAGTAATCGCTAGTATTTAGAACCCTAGCTAGTATTTATGAGAACTTCCCAGTACAGAATTGGTCAGGTTATCAAGGTCAATGACTACATGCAAAAGAACTACTCCTATACTCTCCAGGGGGAGATAGGAAGGAAGGCTGCTGATTTTAACCAGGGGGGGTTTGATCCATTCCTGGATCCGGCTGAGATGTTAAAAAGGGGTGTTTTTGAAGGTCGTTACCTGAATGATTGCACCGGGGAATTTCCCGAAGAATGATTCGAAGATTCGGTAGGGAAGCGTTCAGAAAAAGCTGACATCAGCAACAACTGCTTCGCAGTGAAGAGTCGTCTTTCACTCAGGGAATGACAGGATCGTAAATGAATAATTGGTGATGACCCCCGTGGTTGGTTCCAATGATACTGTCGCTACTACATCGGTAGGAGAACTGATTATGATCATCTTCAAATTAGTCGCTGGAAGGCTTACAAAAGACATCTTGGTCAGATAAAAGTACATTGTAAGCCACATGAGTATTCCTGTCGTCCTCGTCAGAGGCAGGGTCTTTTACAATGAGCGTATAACCCACTAGTCTAACACTCTATTACCTAGTTCTATAAATGTTGAGTTTAGGGGTGAAGCCGCCCCACGAAAAGGGGGGGCTGCCCAAGAGATTGGCCCAGAGCGATAAAATCTCCTAAGTACAAAGATAATCACCAAAAACTGAATTTTTGTTACTAAAAAAAGAACTGACTACACTTCCTTGTGAAGAGGTTTTTTTCGTGAAAGTAAAATAGGGAAAACTCTTTAAACTTTTCCTAGCAGATATTTTATCGCAGCTTGTGCTGTCTGAACACCTTCTGCAACTGCTGTAATAATCTGTGAGTTATTCTTGGGGATTACATCTCCTGCGGCAAACAAGCCTTCGTTACTTGTTTGAAAATCACTGTTAACTCTAACACTTCCTGTTTCTGTACAGTTTGCAATTTCTCTGATTAACCCCGAGTTTGGTGTAGCTCCGATGCATGGGAAGATCATCTCAACTTCTAACTTCTTTTGGAAATTATCATCAACAGAAATTATACATGATTCTAACTTCTTCTCTCCACCGGTTTTCAGGGGAGTGCTGTCCAGGTAAACTTCTATCTTACGATTCCCTAGGATTCTACTTTTTAACCCGGAATCAACAGTAAGTTGTTTCCCCTTATGAATAAGATAAATTCTTTCTGCAAAGCTGGACAAAAAATCTGCAGTTTGGCAACCAGAATAGCCGCCACCTACAACTAATACTGCCTTCCCCCTAGTTAAGTAGGCATCACTGGTTGCTCTGTATGAAAAATTTTTGTAGTGGATGTTTTTTGTTTTTTCTAGTTTTAACTCTCTCCAACTGCTACCTGTTGCAATAATTACTGAACGTGAGTAGAGGTCATTATCTTGTCCTTTAATGATGAAAAAGTTATCTCTCTTCTGAACAGAGGTAACTTCTAACTTTCTAGCTGAAAGTCCAATTGCTAAGAGTTGCTTCTTCATCATTAAACTTAACTGCTTTCCTCTAATCTGGGGGATACCAATATAGTTGTTGACCAGGGAAATTTCATTAACTTTACCACCAACTGTTTTTCTTTCGATTAGCAAAACACTTGAAAGAGCAGACTCTGCGTAGACTGCCGCAGCCACTCCCGCTGGTCCTCCACCTATTATTATAAGCTCGTAAACCTTTGTCTTCTTTCTCATGATAAAGTTCTTAACAAAGACTCCTTATTATTCCTGCTCAATGACTGGTAGACAGACAGGCTCTTTTCCTTTTCAGTCGCGTTTAACAAGAGTCTTAAAGAGTTTAGTAGTTTCTTCTTGCATTCTTTTCTCTTCATTGCTACCTAGTCGACTAAGCATTGTAAGAATCTCTTTTTTTCAATTCTTAATTAATTCCTTGTTCCTCTGAATGTTTATGAATCCGTATGTAAAAATATGTGGAAGATTTGTGATTCTCGCTTTATCTTTTTTATTCACAAGTATAAGAACAATAACTACACCTCCTTCGTACATATCTTTTCTAGTTCCAACACTACCTTCCCATGTTTGTCCCGGGATTACCCTTTGGTTAAAAATATAGTCAGGTTCTGTATGTATGATCTCCCCGCTTTTTAAAAACACAGTTTTTTGTTCCCTATCCTTGAAGGCTGTTATAACTTCGCCGTTTTTACAGACTAGAATGTTCCTCTCAGGAATTCCAGTTTCTCTTGCAAGGATTCCATGTGTGGTTAACATTCTTTGGTCACCATGGAACGGCATAAAGTAACGTGGGTTTGTTAATGTTAGCATAAGTTTCAGGTCCTCCTGGCAAGCATGCCCGGAAGCATGTAGTAGGTTGTTCTGACTATTCTCGTAAATTTTTGCACCTAGGTCATACAGTTTGTTATTGATTATTTCCAGGTTATAGCGGTTATCCATGATTGGTGAGGATGTAAGGATGATTGAATCCCCCTCAACAATTTTGAGATCAAGGTAAGTTTGATTTGCTAGTCTACTGAGAACAGCCCTCTCTTCACCCTGTGATCCTGTACAAAAAACAATTAATCTTTCCCTTGGAAAAGTTTTCAATCCCTCGACATCTATAAAGATAGAATTGTCTATCTTTCAGAGACTTGCTTTTCTGATTGCCTCCATAGTCTTTAGCAGTGACGAACCTAGTAACACAATCCTTTTGTTATACTTTTTTGCAATTTCGATGATCTTCTTTAGCCTGTAAACATTAGAAGAAAAAGAAGTAATAATCACTCTTCCTAGTGCATGAAAAATTAGATTTTCTAGACGATTAATTACTCTAATTTCGGAGGGTGTTGTGCCTGACACTTCTGCGTTTGTTGAATCACTTAGTAAAAGATCGACCCCCTTTTTCCCATGTTCCGCAAGTTTTGCAACATCGGTTTTTTCGCCAATTTCAGTCCAGTCAAATTTGAAATCGCCAGTCAGAACTATTCTCATGTTGTCACTTAGCGTTTCTAGAATAATACCAAATGAGCCAGGGATAGAATGTGTGACCCGGAAGAACTGAAGCTTAAAATCTGCAGTTCTAATTACTGTCTCGTCATTAAAAGATAATGATTCAAAGTTTACAGAGTTTTTCATTTTTTGCTTGAGAATTGCAAGTGAGAACTCTGAACCATAGACTGGAACTTTTGGTACTATGTTTAGGAGATAAGGAATGGCGCCAATGTGGTCTTCATGCCCATGCGTTATGAAGATTCCCTTTATTTTTTCTTTCTTACTTTCAAGGTACTTAAAGTTAGGAATTATTGCATTAGCAAGGTTGTAGTTACTATTTAGGAACTTAACACCTGCATCAATCACAATTATCTCATTGTTTTTTTCAACAACATAGCAATTCTTTCCTATTTCATTTAGCCCTCCAAGGGCAAGTATTTTCAAATTATCTCTTTCTTTTACCATTTCAGCTTTAGCTCTTTCCTTTTCTAGTATTAGATATTTCCAAATAAAATTATCTCTTTCAGAAGAACTTCTGAGGTAACAAATTTGGAAATTTTAATACTGGTACTGGCGCGCCTAAGAGGAATCGAACCTCTAACCATTTGAACCGCAATCAAATATTCTGTCCATTGAACTATAGGCGCTTTACCACTAAGCTGACTTTCTGGGGTGAATTAGATATGGTGGATCTGATCGGAATTGAACCGACGACCTCCTGTTTGCAAAACAGACGCTCTACCGACTAAGCTACAGACCCGCTATTTTTTAAACTTTTGCTAGAAAAGATTCTGCCCAGGGGAGCTAAACTTTCCTATTATACCACTCGACAATTAGTTTCATACTAATTTCAGAGTTAGCAATTTCCTCGCTAAGAGGGTTTCGTTTAAGTTCAATTACCCTTTTCGCAGGTTCGAAACTTATATAGCTATGGTTATGAACATCTCCTTTCTTTTCAATGAAGTACTTAACTTTTTCATTAGTAAGCAATTCCCTGGAGAATTCAATCCTATCACCTACTTTTAACTGGTATGAGGGGATGTTCACCCTTTCACCATTTATCGTAAAGTGGCCATGATTAACCAGTTGTCTAGCGAATCTTCTTGTACCAATTCCAGATCTAAACACAATATTGTCAAATCTTGATTCCAGTGCCAGAAGAAGGTTATAAGCTATCTCGCCCTGCTTACTTTTTAACTTAGTAAAGAGATTGCGTAACTGCCTTTCGCGCAATCCATATAAGAACCTTAGTTTCTGCTTTTCCTTGTTTTGTAAAGCATAGTTCGAAGCCTTTCTTCTCCTGGTGTTGTTGCCATGTTGACCAGGTATTGTTATTCTCTTCTTTCCCTTGCTAAATTCCTTCTTGTTCCCCAGGAGGGAAATTCCCAATGCACGTGATTTCCTCCAGAGGGGGCCAGTATACCTTGACATTAAACTAATCTACCTAGTTATTTTCTGTTGCTCATTAAATTTTGTTGATCAGAAGAACTTATTTAATCCTACTAATCTGATTAACTAAGTTTTATATTTTGGAACTTCTAAGTACTTCCAAAATGCTTACTGGGCTTTGGTTTTTTGCTCGTAGCTGGGGGGTGATCTTGAAAAGAAGTTCAGGATCCTGATTACTTAGTTTTTAGTGTTGTGAGTATTAGCAGTGGAAAGCGTTTTACTCATACTATAACCTACTCTGGTTTGTTGAAATTTGGGATTCTTTTTTTCCCATGGTTAAGGTGTTTGGTTTCTCTAAGTTCCTTACCATAGGAGTTTTTTTTTCTTCAAGTTTCGATTCTTTTGTGATCACCGGATTTTAGGACTGAAGGTACTTCTTCTTTATCAAAAACCTCCGGTCTTGTATACGAATCATAATCAAATCTGGAAAATGTAAAACTTTCTGTTTCAAATGATTCTTTTCTAATAAAACCAGGAACTGCCCTCATTACGGCCTCTGTGATTGCTAATGAGGGTATCTCACCTCCTGCTGTAATAAAGTTACCTACTGATAAGTATTCATCAACATAACTATTGATTCTTTGGTCAAAGCCCTCATAGTGTCCGCACACAAAAGTCAAGTTCTTCTTTTCTGCAAGTCTTTTAACATCCTCTTGTTGGAAAGTTTTTCCCTGTGGACACAGAAGAATAATGTAGAGCTCTTGATTTTCCTTCTCAGCTGCACAGAGGGCTCTGAGGAGGGGTTCGATTTTTATTAAAATACCCCCTCCTCCACCGTAGGGATAGTCGTCAGCCCTGCCTTTTGTTGCATAGTCACGGATATTATATGTGCGAAAGTTTATGAGCTTTTGCTGAATAGCCCTCGCGGCTAGGGAAACTTTAAAGTACTCTTCAAAGTAAACAGGAAAGAGTGTAATATATATTAGATTAAGAACATTCACCATTGAATTAACTAGCCTGATTTTCATTCGTTATAGAACCAGGTGGGTATGTCAACGAAGTTAAAATTCTGTACTCTACTACCATCATGTCTGAAACATGAGCTTTCTATGCTACCATCGTAGTAAATACCGTATTGTGAGTTCAGAATCTTAATACCGGGATTTAGTTGGTACAGGAGAGCTTCTGCTATTTTGTTTGAGTTTTTTTTCACTTCTAGCACAAGAAAGTAACCCCTTCTACTTTTGTTTTTAATAACCAGGTCGGGTATGAATGAGTTTTTTCCTCCATGACCGATTTGAATTTTATGGTGAAAGTTCATGTGGCTCTGGGAAAAACCGCTTTTTAACAACTTCTTAATTATTTCTATTCTGTAGTATTCCTCCGTAAAGTTTCCCGTTGAATCATAAAGCTGTGTAGTAAGCAATCCTCTTACAGGACAACTCAGAATTTTGTTTTTACCACCTGTTTTTAGTTGAAAGAGAATTCTTTGAATAATCTTTTTTCCTATTCAAAAAAATGGGTAAAGCAGGTGCAATGAAAAATTAATCGCTTCCCTTTGGAGAAACTTAGTTAATCTGTTACAGAAAGTTTTAAGGTAAGAATTGTTTCTCCTTTTCCTTAGTATGCTGATTGGTCTGTTCATTACTTAGCATTTTATTCCTGTACATTACACTAGAAACATTTAGAAATTCAAAAATGTAATTGTGTAGAATTGCTTGGTGAGCTTTTTTGCTTACCTGGGATAACTATAACTATTTCTTGTTTTTGCCAAATGCAGAAAGCTAGTGACCTGCAAAAACAAGTTGTCGGATTGAAGCTATTGGTTCAGTCTGGAGTAGGGGATGGTTTGCTGTCTGGACTGTTGATTACTCTTATCTTAACTAATAAAAAACAGTTAAAAGTTATAGCATCTAATAGGGATAAAAAAGTGAATTCTAGGAAAGAAAGCACTAGATTTGTATGACTTTTTCAGCATTCACAGGCAGTCTTCCTTCCTTGGGTGTTTCTTGTATTTTAGGTAAGGTCTTAAAACAAAAATATCCCTCTGTTAGTAGGCTTATTTGAGCAGTACTTGCTAACTTATGGTGGTGTACTGAGTTATATGAAAAAAGAAAAGAAAGAATGTATTTTTTGTTTAATTATAGAGGGTAGGTCTACTTCTAAACCTGTTGTAGAGAATGATCTAGTAGTAGCCTTTTATGATGTAAGACCATTAAGTAGGGGTCACGTGTTAATTGTTACTAAGAAACACTACAAAAACCTCCTTGAAACTGGGCAGGAGGATTGGAATGCGATTCTACCTGTTCTTCATGAAATGACAGGGAAACTATTGGATGAGTACTCACCACGGGGCTTTAACTTTATCTCAAACATTGGTAAAGAGGCTTTCCAATCAATTGAACACTTTCATATTCACCTTATTCCTAAGTATAAGAAAAAGGAGGGTTTTGTTTGACCTGATGGTAACTACTAGGATGGGGTAAATGGAATTTTCTTAGAAACGATGAATGCTTTACCAAACATAAAGAAGAAGGGTTCTCTAAGTGTAGTTGCTAGGAACCGTCAGTTTGGTTTGGAAAAAATTGAGCAATTCACAGCAGGAATTGTTCTTACTGGCAATGAAATTAAATCAGTTAGGCTAGGAAGCGCTTCTATAAAAGGAGCCTATGTACTAGCACGCGATGGGGAAATGTTTATTTTTAATATGCACATTGCTTCCTATCGTAATGCTAATTCAATGACCAATGGGAGTCTTGATACAGTCCGCAGAAGAAAAATTTTGCTAAAGAAGAGTGAGATTAAAAAACTTTCCAAATTCACTAAGGAAAAGGGTTTGGTGATTACTCCCATGGAGCTGTTTATTAGTCACAATGGATGGGCAAAGTTGCAACTTCAACTATCTAGGAAATTGAAGAAGTACCAAATTAAGAATGATTTAAAAGAAAAAGATCTTAGAAGGCAAATGTATCGTGAAGAGTTTTAATTCTGTAGCACAAGGAGTGTTTGCCAAAATAGGCCTTGAAGTACATGTTACATTGTCAAGTGTAAGAAAAATCTTTAACTTTAATGATAATTTACCTACTAGCGGAAGACCCACCAACTCTGTAGAGTCCTGGGAACTTGGTTACTTAGGAATCCTACCTGTTCTGAATAGTGAAGCTATTAAACTTGCTTTAAAGACTTGTCTTCTTTTGAATGCAAAAATTAACAGACAGGTAACCTTTAACAGGAAAGTATACAACTACTTTGATCTTTCTAAGGGGTTTCAAATTACTCAACAGGATAACCCGATTGGAGAAAATGGTTGTTTCACATTCATATTCAATGAAGAAGCAGTAACTGTGCCAATAAGTAGAATACAGCTAGAGGAAGATACAGCAAAAGCGTCCTACCAAAAGGCAGAGATTATGCTCGATTTTAGTAGGTCTGGTAGTCCTCTTCTTGAAATTGTAACAGAACCTGTTTTCACTAATGTTGACTCAGTAATGTCTTTTGTAAAACAATTGCAAAGTGCTCTCAACTACACAGGTGTCTCTGGGGCAAAAATGGAACAGGGAGAATTACGAATTGATTTGAACTTCTCTTTTGAGTTTGATTCGGACTACAAAACTCCCCGCTATGAAGTGAAGAATTTAAATTCAATTAGGAATTTAAAGGCATCCTTTGAACAAGAACTAGAAAAGCATGTGTTGATCTACAAAAATAGGAGTAGAAAAAACTGTTTCTTTAAGAGTCAAACGCTTGGGTTCAATCAATCCCTTAACCGAACATTTGTGCAGAGAAAAAAAACTAATTATTTCTACTTGCCAGAGAGTAACATTCCTATTATTTTGGTTGACGATAGTGAAATTGCTTCTCTGAAGGAGGAAATGCCTACTAATCTGCTACCGATATGGTATAAACTAAATGAAAAGGATAATTCGCGTTATTCTATTATGCTCTTCGAAAAACCCTTGCTTGCTAGGGCTGTTAACTCTCTTGAAAAAGAGGGGATTGACTATTTTAGTAACTTCGTCCCCTTTACCTCCTTCTTTTTTAATTACATTCTTGTGAATGTTCAGAGTTATAACAATGATGAAGTTGTTGCCCAATTTCTTGGTAAAAAGATGAAGTACCTCTGGGATCTTTTTATTTTTTTTGAAAAAAGACTAGTTGCAAAAGAGAGAATTAGTGGTTTAATTACTATGCTTTATACAGAACATAAAAGCTATTCAGCTTTTCAGTGGAAAGAACTACTTAAAAAGGGAGAAGACAATGAACAGGGTTTTACACTTGATATTGAGAAGGAAGTAGCAACTATTTTCAGTGAGAAAAAAGTCAATAGAAAGTTAATGAGCCAACCGTCCAGAATTGCTAACTTCCTGTTGGGGGCTCTAAAGGATAAATTTCCCTCTTCAGAGTTTGACTACCAAAAAATTTTTGAAATAGCGAGTAGCTCTGCTATAGAACCAACAGACTAGCCTGTTTCTATTCAAGACTACCCTACTTGATAACCAACTCACGGTGGTCTACACTCTTAAAGCAAGAATTGCAGTACTTCCTTAGCAGAAGCTTCTCAACTTCAGCCTGTCCCTTTGAAGTGCGGTAGTTTCTTCTTCCACAGATTGTACAAACCATAAGTATTTTTTTTCTCATTTAGTATTCACCCTTCTCTGTTTAGACTTCTCTCTTTTTCATATCTTTTGTAGGAGAATTTTTTTTCTGTTCATCGACCACAAGGCTTTCTATCATTTTGTTAATTTTTTCCCCCGAAAGACCACCGGCTGTAGGAAAAACTTTCTGGAGATTGTCGACATGCTTTTGAAAATCACTAAACTTTCCAGTTGCTAAATCCTGATTAATCTCTCTTTGTACTTTCCTGGTTACTACCAGTATTTCTACTAATTTAGTTGCTACCCAGCAGATCAACCCCCCCGTTATATTTCCTACTAAAAAGTATAGTCACCTGCTGGTTGTTGATGCTTGTTGACGTGTCATATTTTTTAAAAACTATCTTCTACTCCTAGAAGAAAGTGTTAATTAATTATCTTCTAGTTATTAATGGCGCTTAGTGAGGGATTCGAACCCACGATCTTCCGGTTAACAGCCGGATGCTCTAACCAACTGAGCTAACTAAGCATTAAATTTGTTTTTAAAGATCAGAAAAGTATTTAACTAGAAAGCTCCTGATTTTATTCATCGTAAGCTCTGTTAACTGAAGAGAAAATTACAAACTTCTCCATCCTTGATAATGTAGGGAGCTGGCTCTCTTCGGCGGTTACTTTCATTTTCCATTTCTCTAATGTGGTAGATTTCTGCTCTGACAAACCTATTCTTTATGTCTGAATGAATCAACCCAGCGCATTCAACTGCACTTGCTCCTAGGTAAGTAATTCAGTTTTTAGACTCATTTCTCCCTGCTGTAAAGAAACTCTTTAGTTGTAGCTTTTCTATTACTGCCCTAGAGAGACTCTGGAGGTTAAATGGAGTGTAACCAAACTCCTCTTTTTCCTGGGGGGAAAAGTTTTTACATTCAGTTTCTAGGCCGATATCGATAGGAATAATTTTTTCATTTCTGTAGCTTTTCTGCAGTTTCTCAAGTTCACCGGGGTTGTCGAAGTTGTAATTAGCAATTATTATGGATGGCTTATCTGTTAGCAGGTTATGGGCTTTTATTATTGTTCTCTCCTGTTTAGTAGTTTTCATCTTGCTTATCTGAACTTCCTTATTCATTTCGTCATCTATCTTTTGTAGTACCGCTTTTTCCTCAGAAAGCTGTTTGTTGTTTTCTTTTTTCAAAGTTTTATCTATCTTCTCTAGTCTCTTCTTGACCTGTTGAACATCAGCATTTATAAGTTCGAGAAGTACTGTGTCAATGTCCCTGACTGAGTCTACACTTTCTTCAACATGTACAACATCATCATTCTTGAAACACCTCACTACATGACATACTAAATCAACAGATCTAATTTTTGAAAGAAATTCACCTCCAAGCCCAATTTTTTGCGAAGCTCCCTTTATAATTCCTGCGATATCTACAAGCTCGTAAGTGTCAAAGGTTATTTTTTCACTCTTGAAAAAATTTCCTAACTGAGTAACCCTTTCGTCATAGAAGTTTACAGGGGCAGTGTTCGGGCAAATTGTTGAAAAGGGGTAGTTGGCCACCAGGACTTGTTTTTTACTAACTATCTCGAAAAAACTTGACTTGCCTACATTGGGAAGTCCTACCAGTCCAATTCTCAACTTTTTCATTTGTTAAATTGCTCCCCTTATTCACTTTGTAACTATTTCAAGAACACTTACTTCAACACTGCTGATGATTTCCTCCCACCTACCGTTACCTAACTTCCTGGTTACCCATTTATCAAGGGTGGTGGTTTTGTCATCTCCAACACCAATCTTTATTCTGGCAAAGTGATTATTTCCGAGTTGGTTGATTATATCTTTTACTCCATTATGGCCCCCACTTGAACTTTTTCTCTTAAACCGGATCTTTCCTGGCAGAAGAGTAACGTCGTCTTGTAGCACCAGAATATCTTCTGTTTTTAAGTTAAGTTGTCTTATAAACGATAGTACACACCTTCCAGATTCATTCATAAATGTCTGTGGCTTTAAGAGGATAATTTTTCTCCCTAAATGATCCCCCGTCCATGCAGCTGCTTCCTCCTGGTTTTTTAACTCTTTGAAGTTGAAAGTCTCCCGGATTTTGTCAATGATAGCAAAACCTATGTTGTGTACTGTTCTGTCAAAGTTTTCCCCCGGGTTCCCCAGACCTATGATAAGTTTCATTTATCTATTACAATGCCTTCTCATAGATCTTTTTTCCGAGTTCACTTTTTCAATGAGTTATAACCTCCACTATACTAAGGACTAGCTTATTTACTATGAATAAAACCCCTGCCATTCTTTTTTCTAGATATCTTTCCCTGCTTGTTGCAATGTAAAAGTTCATAAATATAAGAATTACTATTTCCGCCTCAACTGCAAATTGAAAGCTCTTTCTTAGAAAAATATTTCTTTCTTTATTAGAATTATTATCATTCCTAGCGTATTCTTCAAGTAGAGTACTGACCACAATTGTGCATACAGAGAGGGTTGTCCAGTTGAAAGAACTTATCCTCTGCACATTCGATGGAGGTAACATACTTATGAATGAAGTATCTCATTGTAATAAATTTACAGCAAGTTTATAAAGAATGTTAAGTAATTCACCCAGAGCCTCCTCCTGGGGAATTGGCCTTCTATCTAAAGGTGATCTTTCTTGTAGAAATCTTGTTAATAATATAAGAAAAAGTATTTTAATGAACACTTCTGAGTAGAAGAGAAATTCCTGTGTTTTTCCTCCCTTGAAAATAAAGTTTTGGATAGAGCTTACTAGCCTTGTTAAATTGTTCGTCAGCAGCGCCTTTGCAAAGTTTATTATATAAAGATCTCTTCCCTTGGCAATTTTTCAGTGTCCCCTTTGATTGTTTCCAGATCTTTTGTCCTTGAAGAGATAAATATCAAGATTAAAAACATTTATTTTTTGATTTTGGAGGTAGTTATTGATTTTGTTAAACTGGGAATCCAGACTCAGAGAGGAAAAATCTTCAGAATCTATCTCACCTGGACTATTACCAGTTGCTTCCCTTATGCAGCCAAAAAGCTCTTTATTCAGTTGAGTTCCTTCAAATTCTCCATATTCTTTAGTTAAATTTTCATAATCATACTTACTTATATGTCTAGTTTCGTGGAAGAAAATTCTATTGAGAGCATATGAGAGAACGATAACTATAACTAGTCCAATCTTTACTACTCTCTTTGCTAGCCTCCTTACTTTCCCGTGTTTTTTCTCACTATTTGCTATTCTTAAATGTTTCAAAGCAGTTGTAACACCTTGCCTGTTTTCTAGAAAATGTTTTATTTACTATTGGATACTTGTTGCTAATTTTTCGGGTAAAAAGGTCAAAAAGATTTTTTAAACTATTCTTCTTTACTTCAAAGTTCTCAGTAGTAAACCTTTCCCTAATAATAACTAAAAAATCCCACCCCCTGAAGTCTCTCCACTCTCCTGTTCTCTTACGTTGTAAATCAAGTAAAGCGTGTTTTGTTTGTCTCTTATATTTGTTACGGAGAACAACTTTTTTTACTACTCTCTGTGGAATCGAAATTCCGAATCTACACAAGTTTTTCTGGGTAGGATTTTTTCCATAAAAGATGACAAAGTTCTCATTATAAATTCTTTGTCTCTTCTTGAGTATTCTTTGGAAATCTCATGTTTTCCTTAGGCGGTGATTTCTTAGTTTCCCTGTCATTTTCTGCAACCCCTATGTTACTTACCGAGGCAAAACTTACTGAAGATTGTTTCCAGTAGATTTTCATTATAGTCTTTTCCACTTAGCTCACGCATTGTACGAAAAGCTATTTGTAAGTCACCTGCAAGAATGTCAACAGGAATTCTTTTTTCAAGTGCTAATGAAATTTCCTGGAGTTTTTTGCTTATCATTGTAATTCTACTTTGCTGTCATGGACTAGTAAGAAAGGGATAGTAGGAGTTTTCACTGGATGATTCTTCTAGAAAGTCTCCAATGATTCTTATTTCTAGTTCCTTAATGGAGTTTAGTCCTGCACTTATGTAAATAATGTTTTTTTTTGGTATAGAGTTAGGAAATATCATTCTTTTGCCAAGGTCAATCTTGTTTGCAATGAGAAGATACTTTCTCTTCTTCATGGTACTGAAAATTTTTTCATCCTCTTTAGTTCATTTTTTTGATATATCAACTACTAGTAAAGACAGGTCCAAGTTTTCTGCAAGTTTATGTGTTTTTTCAATTCCCTTTCTTTCAATTTCATTCCTAGTTTTTCTAACCCCAGCAGTGTCAAAAAATCTTACCGGTAAACCACCAATTTCATACTCAGCTTCAATAACATCACGGGTTGTCCCTGCGATGGGAGTCACAATTGCTTTTTCTTCCTTAACTAATGTGTTCAAAAGAGTTGACTTACCTACATTGGTTTTTCCAAAAATTCCTATTCTCAAGCCCTCTTTTAGTAACTTTGCTCTTTTGCAATTTGCATTTAAAGACTTAACTTCGGCTGCCAACTGGTCTACTGATTCCCTTAGGTTATCCACTGTGATCTTTCCAATATCTTCATACTCTGGATAGTCAATATTTACCTCTACTTTTGCAATGATTGTAAGCAGTTTTTCAGTCAGCCCTTCTAATGCGAGTTGTCTCTTGGAATCAAGGTTTTCTATCGCTAGTCTTACTGCAGAAAAACTAGAGGCCCTTATGAGGTCGTTAATCGCAGTTGCTTGTGTTAAACTTAGCTTATTATTGAAGAATGCCTTTTTGCTAAATTCTCCCGCAGTTGCCATTTGTCCTCCCTTGCTCATTAGAAGTTCAAGAATTTGGTTTACGATAATAAGATTTCCGTGACAATTGATTTCAACAGTGTCCTCTCCCGTAAAGGAGAATGGAGAGTAAAAACAACATAGGAGAACTTCATCTATAACTTCACCATCTTTAATAATTTTTCCCAGAAAAACTTCTCTTCTTCTTTCATTAGTACTTGGCATTTCTTTGCTGAAAACTTGGCTAATGATCTTGTAGGTTTCTGGACCAGAGATCCTTATTATTGCAATGTTCTGGTTTATTGGTGCTGTAACAAGTGCTACAATTGTTCTGTTAAAGATTTCCAGGTGATTCATCTGGCTTAATTTCACTATTTACTAGACTTTTTACTATGGTTTGGGTTTGCAGGGTTAGAAAACTTTTCATGTATATAGTTTTCTGAACACTAGGAAAGTATGAAAAAATCTAGAATAGAACTCTTAAAATACAGTATGACTTTCATTGGTGTGTAATGAAGACTGATGAGGACAGTAAATTACTGTTTAATATAGATTCAGCAGATTCAGGAAAGCCTCATGGTTCTGTACAAGCAGAACAATGAAACCATGGATAAGAATTTCTCTCTGGTCTAACTGAACAAAATCATCCTGCTACAGGAATGGTAATGACGAGCAACTTAAAAATGGTTTGTTATACATACGCTAGCAGGGATGGTAAAACTAGTTAGCATCATGTTTCTAGATCTGGTATTTAAAAATAGTGTTTAAAAAAAGTAGTTCATTTAGCAGAAGAAAGACAAAGGCAAGTTCCCGAATACCTGCTGAGAGTGGAAAAACACTAGTGTTTCTGGAATCAAATACCAAGAAGAAAACAGTTAAGGGTTTCCTTGGTTCTGAATATACAATATTCGCAACAGGAGGGCACCTATTAGACCTTAGTAAAACTGGTGAGTATAACCTAGGGGTCAACCTACAAACTTTTGACCCAAGCTATGAGATTATTGATAAGAAAAAAAAGTTAATTGAGTTTTGGGAGTCCTACTTAAAGCAGAGTAAACCTTCGCAAATTTTCCTTGCGACTGATCCAGATCGTGAAGGTGAAGCAATTGCGCAGGAAATTGTAAGAAGTTTAAAGCTTAAAGATAGCGAATACAGGAGACTACTTTTTCGTGAAATTACTCTTGATGAAGTCAAAAAATCTCTTGAAAACCCCCTAGCAATTGACAGGAACCTTACAGAAGCACAACTTTCCCGTCAGGTACTGGATAGAATGATTGGCTTTTGCTTAAGTACTCTTCTACAGAAAAAGATTCAGGCATGATCTGCTGGCAGGGTACAGTCCGTTGTCCTTAAGTTAATTGTTGATAGGGAGAGGGAAATAAGTGGATATGGTGATAAGAAGGAATTCATACTTTCTCCAGCTTACAGAGTTAAGAAAAATGTTTTTTATCTGAGTGAAAGGGATGGTGAGGGTAGGTTGAAAATTTACCAGAATTTTGAAGAAGCAAGTTCCTCGGGGAAGCTTTTAGATTCTTTTTTTTATCTCGAGAAAACAGAATCTAATGAAAAATATTGTTTTCCGAAACAACCCCTCACTACATCAAGTTTACTCTATGAGGCGAAGGTTCAACTAGGATTTCCCATCCATAAAACAACAACTCTCGCCCAAGGATTGTATGAGGGGGTCACTCTAAAAGATAAGAAGAGAATTAGTTTAATCACCTATCCTAGAACTGATTCAACCAGAATTAGTAAGAGTTTTGCAGGTAAGGCTTTCCAATATATAAAGAGTATATGGGGGAGTGAGCTCTGCAGTTTTCGCGATACTTCAACTTCGCTAGGAGGGAAGAAGGCTAATGTTCAGGATGCACACGAAGCAATTCGTCCCACCTATCTCTCCTACACTCCTGAAACATTAAAAAACGAAGGTCTTGAAAAAGACCAGTTTTCTCTTTATAAACTAGTTTTCAACCATACACTTGCTAGTTTAATGCAACCTGCTAAGTACCTGAGAACGGTCTATAGTTTTTTAAACAAGGGAAGAAGGTTCCAAATGACAGAGGATGTAATAGTCTCCCCTGGGTTCTTTGCTTTTATTGAAAATGCTTATAAAAACCACAAAATTAGAAAGCTACCTGTTCTTGATAAACAGTACCTTAAAGAAATAGAAATAAGGGAAGTTGAAGTTGAGGAATACACAGGAAACATTCCAAGAAGATATAGTGAAGGAAGTCTAATAAGAACACTTGAAAAACTGGGAATCGGTCGTCCGTCTACATACAATACCTTTACTAGAATTATAATCAAGAGGCGGTACTCGGTTTTTGACCGGAAGAAGAATTTTATACCTACCGATCTTGGCTTAAAAGTTAATGATTGGCTTCAAAAGTTTTTCCCTTTTTTAATTAATGAAAAGTATACTGCTGACTTAGAAGAGAAGCTCGACAAGATAAGTCAGGGCAAAACTACATATCTCGTGTTTATTAAAGCTTTTTGGGATGATTTCTTTCCTACTTATAGGAAATCTGAAGCATAGTAATTTAGAATTTACCATTAGTAACCTGAAACACTGCTCTCTTCTCCAGGGATAGTGTTTAAAATAAATGTAAGCAAAATTTTGCTAAATAATTTACATCTACTGCAAAACTATTACAAAAAGTAAACTCAACAGTTTGTAAGGAACTGGGAGGAAGAACCAGTTCTCTCTTCCCATTAGCTAACTCAGGAAGTTAGAAAGAAATATGAAAAGCAACAGTAGCAATAAACTAAAAATAGTTGTACAGGGCTATGATGTTAGTACAATAGAAGAATCAGTACTAAAAATCATTAAGAAAACAATGAGTATAGGTCTGGAGTTTAGTGGACCGATTCCACTTCCCATGAAAAAGGAAGTAGTTACTGTGATAAGATCTCCCCATAAGCATAAAAGTTCACGTGAACAATTTGAAAGAAGAACTCATAAGAGACTAATACTTGTTTTTGGCATTGACCAAAATCATTTAACTTCATACTCCCACTTGCAAATTCCCCATAGTGTTGATGTCAAAATATCAACCTAAAACTTCAAACGCCATTGATAAAGAACTCTTCTAGTCTTTTGTCTGTGATTTTAGTTGTTTAGAAATTGTTCTGAAGACACGTGGCGTAAGAACATAGGACTTGTTTTCTAGTTTTACCTTCTGTCTGTTGCTTCTTCATTTTCTGCGTGTTGCCATACAAGAAAATGAACGATTGTTTCCAAAAAGTGGCTTTATCTTTTTTTCAAAGGTTTCTTGTGCTTTCTTTGTTTTGAGGAAACTCTCTTTTTCGATCTTCATGTTTGTTAAGCCTAGTTTTTTCAAAAGTAATGTTTAATTTATTTTAACAAAATTGCCTGCTCATTTAAGGATATTCAACAAAATAATATGGATGCTGAAAAAAGATTATTATTTATCACTCTACCCCTGTTTGTTATTCCACCCTTTTTCATTGTCATTTACTCAGTTTATGTAGTTGGAAAATCTGTAAAGAAATCCTTCCCCCATGAAGGTTTGGCTAGAGAACAGGAGGATGCTCGTGCAGAGGGATTACTAGTAAAGAAGTTTTCTGAGATAGATAAACAAAAAGAGATTCTCTACCAGCAAATTAATTTCAACTTAAAGAAGGAAGAGCTTCTTGAAAAGAAGTTAACTGAGGTGCGACAGAGGCTTTCAGAAATAGCAAGTATGTCAGAAGATGAGGCGAGGCAGAAGCTTTTTGAAAACGCTCATGACGAACTCAAGAAGGAAATTGATATTTCTGCAAAGAAACAACTCAGGACAGCAAGGGATGAACTACATGCAAAGGTAACTAAGATAACTAGCTCTGCTATTGAGAGGTATAGTAGTCAAATTGTCTTTAGTAAAACAACTGATTACCTAGTTGTTGAGGACAAGAAGATTGTAAGCAGAATAATTGGGAGAGATGGTAGAAACATAACACTTTTTAGGAAACTTACGGGAACAGATATAATAATTGATAAGGAAAAAGATTATAAGGAAAAGAAGAAGTTATCAGGAATTGTAGTTACGGTTTCTTCATTCAACTCCCTGAGGAGGGAGGTAGCAGTTCAGACACTTAAAAAACTTGTGCAGGATGAGCAAAAAATCACACCCCTCTATATTGAGAAAATTTTCGAAGAAACAAGCCTGGAAATTGACCTCCTAATTTCTAAAGTAGGGGAGGGTGTACTAGATGAACTGCAGTTAACGAATGTTAATCCTGAACTGGTTAAATATTTAGGTAGATTGAAATATAGAACTAGCTACGGTCAGAATGTGTTAGAACACTGTCTTGAAGTTGCTAAACTTTCGGGAACAATTGCTGCAGAGCTAGGCCTTGACCCGGCTATTGCTAAGAGGGCGGGGCTTTTCCATGATATTGGTAAGGCAACCGAGGATTTGACTGGCTCTTCACATATCACTAGTGGGGTGATGCTCGCGCAAAATTATAACGAGTCCGAAGTTGTGGTAAATTCAATTGTATCACATCATGACAGAACACTTGCTAATAGTCCCTATTCGCTAATAGTAGGAGCAGCTGACACGCTCTCAGCTGCTCGTCCAGGTGCACGTGCTAACCAGTTAGAAAGCTATGTTTTAAGAATGAGAGCTCTGGAGGAAATTGCTAATGAATTTGAAGGTATTAAGAAAGTTTACTCTTTTCAAGCAGGACGGGAGATATGGGTAATTATTGATTCCAACAGGGTGAGTGACCTCCAGTGTACTGAGTTAGCAAGGAGTGTTAGGGAGAAAATTAATGAAAAAATTGTAATTCCTGGTGACATTACCCTCTCTGTAATTAGGGAAAAAAGAATTGTTGAAAAAATAGTAAACAGTGGGAGAGTAAGTAATCCTTAGATTTAAAGTTAGTGTCATGAGGAAAAGGAAAATAGTAAACAGGCCCAGGGGGACAAGGGATATTATCTTCCCGCAAACTTCTATCTATAAGAAGGTTAATTCAGTTTGTTTAGAAGTACTTAACTCAAATAATTATCAGCAGATAATACTCCCAACTTATGAGTACAGGGAACTTTTTTCAAGTTCCCTTGGAAACGGTACAGATATTGTAAACAAGGAAATGTTTGTTTTTGATGACCAGAAGGGTAGGAAACTAGTACTTAGGCCAGAAGGAACTGCTTCAATAGTTCGTGCTGTTCAGCAAAACAAGCTTATCCAATCAGATATGAAACCGCTTAAGCTTTACTACTGGGCAAATATGTTTCGTTATGAAAGACCACAAGATGGTAGGTACCGGGAGTTTTGACAACTAGGGGCTGAGCTAATAAATGCTAGGGGTGTTTATGCTGATTGTGAAGTTCTCTATACTATGTCTACAATTTTCCAGGAACTGGATATTCATGATTTCTGGGTTTCAATTAATTACCTTGGTGACGCAAAAAACCGTGAACACTATAAGTTACTTCTAAAAAATTCTATCAGAGCTAAAGTGAATGATCTTTGCACGAAGTGTAAGAAGAGGTATGTTTCAAACCCGCTAAGAATTATGGATTGTGAAGTTTGTAATTCTCTAGGGGGAATTCCAGATTACTCTGGAAGTTTGACTAACGAAGATGAATATTACTTTCAGGCCTTGGTTGAACAACTTTCCTTACTTGGGATTCCCTATGTAGTGGATAGGAAGTTGGTAAGAGGTCTTGATTACTATACGGGTCTTGTTTTTGAAGTGAAAGTAGCCTCGAAGAAGAAAAGTCTTGCTGGTGGTGGTAGGTATGATAGTCTTTTCAGTATTGTTGGGAAGAATTCAATGCCTTCGATTGGCTTTGCAATTGGTGTAGATAGACTAGTTGACTTTATTAGTTCCTCCCAATCACAAAAGTTTCTCCCAGTAGTAAGTGTTGATATTCTTTTCCTACCACTGTGTGAGGAGGCCATTTCCTTGTCATTGATAAGTAGGAAACAGCTTACGCAGCTAATTCATAATAAGGTAGTTGAAGTTAGCTTCAACAGTTGAAATACTACAAAAGTTTTTAAACAAATTAACTACTACAATCCAAAAATCGTTATCTTTGTTGGCAAGAAAGAACTGGAAAAGGGAACTTTCTCTGTGAAGAATACAACTTCAAAAAGAGAATTTACAGTGTATAGCGAGAACCTTATAAATACTATAAAGAAAGAAATTGATAACTTTTAAATGCAGAAAAAAGAAATGGAAAAAGAAATAATAAGAAATAAGAAAGAAATAAATAGTAGAGTAGGTTTTAACTTGCTCTACAGAACATCTAGGGTAAAAGTTACTCTCCATCTTCTTCTTGTATTTACTCTTGTACTACTTTCTAGCTACTTAATTTCAATTAACAACGGAATCTTCAGTGAAAAAAAAACCTTACATACCAGTGCTCACAACTGTAGTAGTGGTTGTTCACATCATGATACCCATGTAAACAACATTTCATTTAGAGATAGTACGAATCTAAATGATGAAAATTCTAATCATAATGTTCCAATTGTAGAGAGTAATGAAGGGTACGAAAAATACCTACCGTTTTGAAACTACTGGAAAAAACTTCATCCCTTTAAGACTATTGGGAGAGAACAATTTGTTGCAATTACTCTTTTAATATTATCTGTTTACTCACTTCTCAGTTACCTTTCTTCCTTGTTTGAGAAAGAAATTGCAGTGGAAAGCTATTTTCACTTGAAAAGCATACTCTTGCAAAAACTCTGGAAACTTAATCTTGAACAGAAGAAAGAGAGTATTAATGAACTAAGAGCACTCCTAGAGAGTGAAGTAGAAATTGTCAGTGAACTATGGGAACACTTACCCACACATTTTTTCCAGAGTGTATCTTCTATTCTAATTTTCAGTGCAGAAAGAATCATAAGACTGAAAAGTTCTGGCAAAAAGTCCCTAGCTTCTTTTTTTCTACTGAACTTAGTATTCGTAGTTGTTTACTGAATACTAACAAACTACTCAACAAGAAAATATAAACTCTACAAGAAGATGGTAATTGAGGAGTTAGCAGTTATTAACAAGGAAATTTCAAATGTGCAGTTGATTGAGAACATGGGACTTACAAGTTTCTATGAGAATCTGAGAAATGAACATGCCAGGAGAACTCTACTTTCAGAGAATGAATTTAATAAAAGTACGTCTCTTTTAACTACTGTAATTTCTTTTCTGCCTGAGTGCTACAGGTATCTTATCATCTTGTTTGTTAGCAGGTCACTTTCACTAGGAACTGCACTTAGTAGTATAATTCCCTTCTTCCTGATTTTTGATTCATTGAGGGATATTCTTGATTGCTTTAAAGAATATAGCAGGTACAAACTTGCATGTTCAAGGATTGACAGTTTTTTAGATCTTACAGAAAGGGAAGAAAACCTTGGGAAGGAGAGCATAGCAGATCTTAGAATTGAAGAAATATCGCTTGTTAATGTAGATTTCAAGTATAGCTCTAGTGAAAAATTGGTCGTTGAAAACTATTCAAGAAAGCTTTCCAAAGAGTCTATTAACAAGATAACTGGTAGTAATGGTGTTGGTAAAACAACTATTCTGTACTTAATTCTTGGAATTATTAGACCACTTAACGGGGAGGTGCTTGTAAGGTTTTCTGGTCATAAGACTATGAATCTTCATAAGGAGATTAATCTTTGTGAATGAAGAGAGAAGATTGCTGTGTACCTTTCGCACGATAACCTTATTGAAAATGGTTCAACAGGCCAAAAGCAGTTAGAGAATATTTCCAGAGTTCTTAGTCAACGGGGAGATTCACAAGTCTTTATTTTTGATGAATCTGCCAATGCTCTCGACAGTGAAAAACAGAAGTTTTTCACAGAAGAACTTAAAAGAATAGTAAGTGAAGGCAAAGTTGTAATTGTTGTCCAGCACAAAACTAACCATGATGGCAGCTAATTCAGGAGAAAGTAGATTTAAAGATATGGAAGAACTAGAAATGATTGTTGAGATCCCCAGGGGTTCTTCGAATAAGTATGAGTTTGATATGTACAAAATGCAATGGAAACTAGATAGAGTTCTCTATGGTGCCATGATCTATCCTGAAGAATATGGCTACATTCCAGATACTCTTGGCTATGATGGAGACCCATTGGATATTGTCTGTCTTACCAGTTATCCTACTTTCCCCTCCTGCAGAATTGCTGTCAATGTTATTGGTGTGCTTAGAATGGTTGACCAGAGTGACTTAGACTACAAGATAATTGCTGTCAATGCAAAAGATCCTCGTTTTTTACACATTAATCAACTTAGGGAGATTGGTCCTGGAAAACTTAATGAGATTAGTAATTTTTTTTTCCGTTACAAGGAAATTGAAAATAAGCAAGTAACTATCGAAGGTTATGGCGGTAAAGAAGAAGCCCTAGAGCTAGTTAAAGAATGTAGTAGGCTTTTCATTGAAAGAGCAACTCTGTGTGGTAGAAATGCTAGTAAGCAACAAACTCTAGAATTTCTTAAGGGTAAAGGTAAACTTAATTAGTAGTGAGCTTTGATTGTTTACTAAGTAAGGAACCTAAACTTTCCACCCCTAGGATTTTGCTTGTAAAAAAAGCTTAAGTCTGACATTTTGTAACCCAAGTTGCAAAGCCCGCTAACGTTTTTTTAACTGCTAGAACTCTAGAAGTATTTCGCCATGCGTTCGTTTGACAAAAAAACAAGATTTCACTATAAGAAGAGTTCTTTGCAACTAGTTATAAAAAACTGCTGTATCACTTTAGAGTTTTCAGAAAAGAGTGGAAGAATGCATGTTAGGGTAGAGGAGGAGTTTAGATATTTAGAAAATGGAAATTAATAAAGCAAATTTTTTAGAATCAGGTGTTCATTTTGGTCATTACAAAAATAAGTGACATCCGAAGATGAAGGAATTCATTTTTTCGGTCCGTAACAGAGTACATATTATAGACTTTAGAAGGATATTTGAGTATTCAAAAAATGTTTTTGATCAAGTTAGAGAACTGTCTGTGCAAGGTTGCAATATTCTCTTTGTTGGTAGAAAAAAACAAGTGTCTGAATTAATGAAAAATGGAGCTGTTGAGTGCAATTGTCCATACATGACCAGGAGGTGACCAGGAGGTTTTCTTACAAACTTTAAGTCAATCTCTAGAGAAGTTAACAAGCTTCAGAATCTTGATTCTTTGATTAAATCTGAACACTTTAAAAATTTTCCCAAAAAAAACCAGGCTAAAATAGAGAAAAAATACAAAAACCTTTGTGAAACATATGAAGGAGTTCTTAATCTAAAATCATTACCTGATGCATTATTTATAATGGGTTTGAAGTCGGAAAGTACAGCTGTCAGGGAAGCTAGACTCTTAAACATTCCCATTATTTCTGTTTGTGATACAGATACAAATCCGGTTGTTGTTGATTACTTGATTCCAGGAAATGATGATGGTATTAAATCAATTGTATTCTTCATAAATCTCATTGTAAGTGCAATAAAGGAAGGAAAGGAAGTACAGTTAGAAGGCTCTCTTTCTTCTAACCAAACCACAGAAATGAAGAGTAATCTGGAATCTTTAGACAATAAGGAGTAGTAAAAATGGCAGTTCCCTTTAGACGAAAATCCTCAAAAAAATCTCGTGAAGGTCGTTCTTCTAAGAACTTAAAGTTTAAAAAAAGTGCTTTTCCAACACTAGTTAGTTGTGAAAACTGTAATGAATCAAAAGTACTTCACCAAGTTTGTAAAAGTTGTCTTACTTATAAAAAAGTAGACTTTAAATAATGGAAAAGCATGTACCAGTGCTGCTTAGGGAAGCTATTTCCTCGCTAGGTATACAAAAAGGAGGAGTCTATATTGATTGCACTTTTGGGGGTGGTGGTCATTCAAAACAGATTCTTAGGATACTTGATGGAACAGGAAGGTTAATCGCTTTTGACTGTGACTCTTCAAGCTTACAATGAGCAAAACAGTTTTCTGGTGACAATTTTCTTTTCATTAATGATAATTTTGTCAACTTCCCTTTTCACCTGGAAAACCTCGGAATAAGAAAGATTGATGGTTTTCTTTTTGATTTGGGTCTCTCTTCTATGCAGTTAGGTAGTGAACGAGGATTCAGCTACCGAAGTGATTCACCACTTGACATGAGAATGGATAAAAGTAGTAGTGTAACTGCTGCAGATATTGTTAATAATTCCTCTCTAGATGAAATTGCCAATATTCTCCATTGCTTTGGTCAGGAGAGGAAGGCTTATAAAGTAGCAAGAGCTCTTCTTAACTACCGAAGGAAGAAACGAATTGAAAGCTCACAAGAGCTTGTTGGGTTTACTACTAGTGTAATTGGCAAGCAAAAGGGAAGGGGTCATCCATCAAAGAAAGTATTCCAGGCACTAAGGATTAAGGTTAATGAAGAACTTGATAATCTGCAAGCTGCGCTAAGCTTTTCTCTAGATTACTTGTCAGAAAGTGGAAGAGTTGTTGTAATTAGTTACCATTCGCTAGAAGATAGGATAGTAAAAAAACTCTTTCGTCATAAATCAAAGGAGGGTTTTCTTCTACTTCATAAAAAACCTCTCTTGTCCACCAGGGAAGAAATCATTGAAAACAACCGCTCCCGTAGTGCAAAACTTCGTGTTCTTGTCAAGAACTTCGGGAAACTTACTAGTAAATCTTAAACTAGTTTGAAGTTTCTAAAAACAAAGATAATAAAACAGTAGAGGACTAACTGGAGGTTTATAGAAAATGGTAAAAATTCGCTTGCTAAAAAAAGGCAGAAAGGGACAACCTCATTACTTGATTGTTGCCATAGATAGCAGAAAAAAGAGGGATAGTAAGGATTACCTTGATGAACTAGGACATTATAATCCACGTTCAAAGGATCTTAGGCTTGATAGTATAAATATCAGCAAGTGGATAGGAAATGGCGCGCAGCCTACTTTAACTGTCAAAAACATACTTAAGAAAAACAGTCTACTCTAGCATAGAGTAAGATCAAGATGGTTCGAATAGCACCAAAGATAAGAATTGCGCACCTTTCTGATATACATATTAAGGATGTGAGACGTGATGAGTACTTCGAGGTATTTGAACTTCTCTACCAAAATTTAAAATCTGTAAAACCTGATGTAATTGTTATATGTGGAGATGTTTTTCATGATAAAACAAAAGCTTCAGCACACAATTTTTCTGATGTAGAAAAATTTCTCTCGTCTTTAGTTGCGATAGCAGCAGTAATTCTAATTCCTGGTAATCATGACATGAATGTTAAAGTTACAGGTTCCCCTGATCTTCTTTCTCCTGTTTTTAGAAATCATTCCATCTTGAAAGAACCACGTTTTGTCTACTGGAGGAACTCGGGGGTCTATGCTGCCCATGGGATCTCTTGAATTGTTGTTGCTCCTGATCAGGATAAGCCCTCTTGGGAACAGATTGAAACCTTTGTTCTGAAGAATCAAATGCAGAAGGCTGCAAGAATTTGCCTTCTGCATGAAACTGTGAATGGTTCTCTATTATTCAACGGAAACTTTCTGAAGAGTAAGAAAATTCACACTGATGATTTAGCAGGCTATGATGCAGTACTTGCAGGTGATATTCACCTACGACAGGCTATTGGTAGGAATAAAAGGGCGATGTATGTTGGTTCCCTTATTCAGCAAAATCTTGGCGAAAGCTATGAAAACCATGGCTTTCTCCTATGGGAAATAGAATTATCAGATGTTCATCCACCATACCGGACCACTAGTCCACAAATAACTCCTTTCGATATTCATAATAAAAGGGGTTTTCTAAAGGTTTCTATTCGTGGAGGAATTGACAGAACAGAATTGGCTAAACCTTCCCATCCTAACTACTACGAAGTTACTCATGATGAGGAAACTAGTCGTGAGTATCTTGCTAAATGTATAGGAGAATACTCACTTCTGTATGGTTTTCCTCCGAGAGCTGTACGCCTAGTAAAGTCTTCCTTGGAAGTAAGAAAACATGCATCTCTTAGTGTTCAGGAGGTATATAATGAAGCGCAATCACTGGTTGTTCATGAAAAAATAATTACTGAAATACTTGGTATTGACAATCCCTTATTGGAGGGTATTCTAGATATTCATCGTTATCACTATAAACAAGTGTTCACCCAGCAGAGAGGACGTGTTCGCATACGCCTTTTGCAACTTGAGTTTGGTAATTTTTACTGTTACGGACCTAATAACTTTATTGACTTTACAAGAATAGAAGGTAAGATAAGCGGAGTTATTGCACCAAACCAAGCTGGGAAATCATCTTTTCTTGATATACTTTTATTTGCTCTTTATGATGAATATCCCCGCGCGGACAAGAAAGTGAGTATTATTAACGATAGGAGTAGTGAGTACTATGTTAAATTGTACTTTGAAATAGATGGGAAAACTGGCTACATTGAAAAGAGTGGAAAGAAGGGTAAGCAGCTGCAAAGTGGTAATTGCAGACTCTTCTATAACGGAGAAAATCTTACTAAGGGAACTTCTACTTTAACATGCAAAGAAATGGAAAAGTTAGTTGGTACTTATGCAAATGCAGAGTTCACGTCTTTCTTACAGCAGAATGGCAGGACAGACTTTGTTCATCTACTTTCTAGTGAAAGAAAAAAAAACCTTGCTAGACTCCTTTCATTTGCTTTCTTCGAGGATCTGGAGAAGAAAATTAAAGATGATCAGAGCAATTTGAATATTGAATCTCGTATTTTAGAAAAAAGCTCTGTTGGGGTTTCTATTGAACAGTTGGAAGAAGATTATAAGAACCTTACTACCCAGTTTGCTAGGAAAAAAACAAGCTTAGATGAAATAGTCGAAAAGCTTGCTAATAGGAAAGGTTTGCTGGAGAACTGTTTTTCTGTAAAGGAAAAAACGATGCTTGAATTGTCTAGTGTTTCACAGAGAATTACCTTCCTAGAAAGCTTTGAGAAAGTTGATTCTGAAGGTATCAGTATGAGGTTAGGTGATCTTCAAAGTCTCACTGAAGAAGGGAATTTATCATATGATGAATATGAAGAGTATGGTGTTAAAATACCAACGGGCTTTTCACCTAACTTTAAACTTTTAAAAGTTCCCAGCAAAGATGACTTAAAAGCTGTCCTTGCTGAACTTGAAATTCGAAAAAGCGAAAAAGAAAGTATTATTAGCTCGAATCTTAAACTTCTAAAAGAACTTGAACTTAGGAAGGAAAGATTATCAACCTTACTAGAGAGTTTAACTAGGGAACTGGTTCTGAACTCCAAACATATTCATTTTGATCCAGTTCAACTTATAGTTGAAGAACCAACTACCTTTTTTAGAAGGGAAGAAGAAGTTCCGTGGAGTAGTAGCAAATCCGGTTCTCCTGTTACTCGTAAACAAATAGACTGGGCAACTGCTTGTCTATCCACTCTGGAAACTGGTAAGTCAGAACTTTTTGTTGAGATTATTCAGAAAATTTCAGTACTTTCGAACATACATAGGCCATTCAAAAATGAGAAAGAAGGTGAGTATAAAAGACTTTCTAAAGAAGCTGCTATCCTTAGTAGGGTGATTTCGCATGAAGATAAATTACTTTCTCAGCTTGCCAGCACTAGGGAGAAGTATTCACAAACACTTTCTGAGGTAGACTTGTGAAAATCTATACTTGGAAGAACTGTGAAACTTCTGTCAGAAGATAGTGTTTCGAATCTAGATTTACCTAAGTTAAAAGAAAGCTTGATTAGCCTTACAAATTCTGAAGGGTTGGCTAAAAAGCTTGTTGCTTTCCTGGATAAACTCACCTTTGACAAAGAATTCTGTGGGAGTTGTCGACAGAACCAGGTAGTTCTCGACCAGGAGCTTGGTCTTCAACAACCTCCAGTAAGGGAGAAACTTGGAAAACAAGTATTTTCACTTCTCTTCTATAAACTTCGTGATGAACAATTACTAATTACTAAAATTGAAAAAGGAATTTTTGATATAGGCCTTGCCAAGAATAAGCTTGAGCGTTTCAAAGAACTCCAGTTACAACAGGAAGCAATGCTAAGTTATAACAGATTAGTAGAAGAAAAAATGTACTGGGAAGAGAAAAAAAGGGCTGTTGAAACACTCGAAATAGCTGCTTACTGGTGATTTGAAGATAAGAAGATTTGGGATTCCTATTCTTTTGTTTCCTCAAGGCTACCTGTTCTAAAAAGTTTGAAAAAAGATCTAAACTTGCTAGATGAAGAGGTTACAAGTGTTGATCAAAGATCACACAAAATCCTAGATGAGTTTCAGAAATTCTTAACTTCCACCGATGAAATGTTACTAATCAGGAAATATTGACTAGGAGAAGTTTTTAAGAATAGGGAATTATTAGAGAAAGCGAGAGTTTATGATTTATCTGTTAGTGAGGCTGCTAACTTAAGGAGCAGGTTTCTAGAGAATGAAGGTAAGTTAGCTAGTCAGATTCTACAAATAGACACTTGTCAGAAGGAAATTGAACTAGTTCAGAGTGAACGTGGTCAACTTATTGGTACTCTTTCTGTTATAGAAAATAGGCTTTTGCAAAAGAAACATGAAATAATGAAGGAAAAGAAAAGGAGCAAACAACTGTCTTCTAAACAGAGTGAATTGGAACTTATAAGTACATATCGTAAAATCATAGATCCTAGAACAGGGCTTGCTGATAGACTACTAAAAAGGTCAGTTTTCTACTTGCAAAACGTGGTCAACTCTGTTCTCTCTGAGTGCGGTGCCTCCTTTTCGATTTACTTTACTGAAGATTTTGAAATTAAGACCGTAGTTGGTATAGGTAAACAATTATCTGTAATTCCCTCTAAACTAAGCAGTGGTTATCAGAAGTTTGTTCTCAGTTTAGCATTCCGTTCAGCTCTCTGAAGACTCTCTGAAGTTGCTCTTCCTGACTGTCAGTTTATTGATGAAGGTTTTGGTAACTGTGATGAGGAAAATCTTGAATTAATTATTCAGTACATGAATTCAGCTGCTGCATCTTATTCGTCACCAAGAATATTTTTCATTATAAGTCACATTGATGTGATGAAGAATGCTATCCAGGAGCCATTGACAATAGAGGTAAAGAATTCACAAAGTTATATAAGAATGTAAAGACTTAAAGAAGCATCATCTTTCTCTTTAAGTTCTAAAAAAACACTTGACTTGTGGTAGGCTATTATGAATTATTCTGAAAAAAATAAAGAAGGAAAGTTTTACATTACAACACCAATCTTTTATCCAAACAGCACTCCTCACTTGGGTCATGCTTATACAATGGTGATTGCTGATTGTATAGCGCGCTATAAGCAGTTAAATGCATACGAAGTGTACCTCCAAACTGGAAGTGACGAGCATGGCGAGAAAATTATTAGGACTTCCTTCTCTAGGGGGGTTACTCCACAGGAGCTTGTTGGCAAGAATATTGAAGTTTTCAAGAAGCTCTGGAAGGAATTAAACATTATTGAAAACCACGTTTTTGTTAGAACCTCTAGTGATAGACATAAACAAAAAGTCCAGGAAGTATTCACTTTTCTTCTTGGGAAGGGAGATATCTATCTTAGTAAGTATGAAGGAAGCTACTGCCTCGCTTGTGAAGAGTATATTCTGAACAGTGAAAATTGTGGAAGTTGTGGTGGGCAACTAGTTAAAGTCTCTGAGGAGGCTTATTTTTTAAGGGTAGGAAAATATCAATCTCTTCTGGTTAAGTATTATGAAAAAAATAAGGAGCTTCTTCTTCCACGCTCTGCTTTTAATGAACTTTTACATAGTTTTTTAGAAAAGGAAATCCCTGACTTATGCATAACGAGGAAGTCACTAGGTTGGGGGGTACCTGTTCCGGGGAAGCCTGAAATGACTATTTATGTATGATTTGATGCTCTTCTAAGTTATCTTACCTCTGAACAAGGTGTAGAATTTTTCTCTTCTACTGAGCAAACTACTGAGATTGTTCATATTGTTGGTAAAGATATTATTCGTTTTCATGGAATATATTGGATACTTATGCTTTTTTTGATGAAGAAAAGATTACCTAACAAGGTGATTGCCCATGGATGGGTACTAAGCTCAGGTAGTAAGATGAGTAAGTCAAAGGGTAATGTTATTAGTCCTCTTGATCTACTTAGAAAGTATGAAAGTGATGTTCTAAGAGCTTACTTGTGTTCAAAAATTACCCTCTACCAAAATGGTGTTCTGAACGAAGAGCTCCTTGCTGGTTTTTATCAGGATTTCTTTGTAAAAAAACTTGGTAACCTTCTTGCAAGAACATCCCGAATGCTTGAGTTGTATAGCCAGGGAATTGTTCCAGCTTTTAGGAGTTTAACAACTCCTTTTCTTACCAACTATTTTGCAGAATGCTCTAGACTTGTCACGAGGTACAGGGAAGAAATGAACTTGTACTCCGTTACGGTAGCCTTTGCCAGTATTCAAGATCTTCTAGCTTTAACAAATAAGTTTGTATCAGAGGTTTCGCCGTGGAAAATCTCTGCGGAAGGTAACTATCAGTTATTAGAAGAAGTCCTAAATACACTTGTCAATGGTATAAAAATATTAGGTTTTCTTCTTGTACCATTTACACCGGCTTTGGCAAGGAAAATTATGCTTAAGTTTGGAATTAGCTACTATGAGTTAAACTTTTCAAATCTTCTTGATTTTGCAAGTATCAGTGGCCGGAAGGTTGAGCAAACTCCTATATATTTCACCTAAGCGAGAGTTCCTAAGAATTCTTCTTTAATTTTGTAGAGAAATTATTCACCAGAGAAGAAAAAGTTCACTTATGAAAAGTGTTGATGAGTTTGCGATAAGGTCTAAAATTTTTCTATTCGCTACTGGCACTTCCGGGATCTCTTCGGTGATTTTTTTATTGCTACTAAAGCTTGCTCTTTTTCTTTCGCAGGAGCTTTTCAAAAAAATGAAAAGTATTCACAGGAAAGAAATTTTTCCTGTTCTATATAGGAGCACTTCTAATTTTCTATGGTAATCGTCAAGAAAATTCGCAGCGTCTGAAATTTCATAGAGTTTCTCTGTTTCTGCTGGTAGAGCTTTGTCTTGATGATTTGGAGGTAATAATTTTCTACAGTGCTTTCTATACTCTAGTTTCTTTCTTAGTGTGTTACATCCGAGTATTCCGAAGGCTATGCTAACATTCATCTGTTTTCCTGAATGCTGTTTACGTATCTGTGGTTGTTTATTCGGTGCTGGTAAAGTGTTTACGTTCATTGGTATAAAAAGTTCTTAACTATCTCTATTTTAGAAGGGAAATTCTTAAACATGGCACAGAAAAAAGAACTTGAAAGGGCGGTAGCCGACTTTCAAGAAAGAGATGTTCTTTCTGATTGTGCAAACCTTGAGAATTTCTTGAATCTTAGTGAAAAACAACAAACTGTGTATCTAGGAATTGATTGCACGGCAGATAGCTTGCACATAGGTCATTTACTCCCGTTTATGCAGACTGTACGTTTGGCAGCCCTGGGATTTAAGATTAAGTTACTACTAGGAGGAGCAACTAGTAAAATAGGTGATCCAAGTGACAAACTAAAAGAGCGTCCCCTTATTGATCATCAAGTTCTCCTTTTAAACCAAAAATGCATTAAAACCCAGCTTATTAGTCTCTTTGAACGTAACAATGTTAGCTTAAAAGCCCTTAGAAAAAAACCACTCTACTCATTCTTCTCTGAAAACCACAAACTTCTTTTGCAAATATACAAAATCCTTGGTCTATGTGAGACACCGGGGGATGAGAACTTTGTTGAACTTTGAAAACAGTACTTGGGTATTATTTGACCAGCTAACATCAACAGTGACAGTTTTGCAATAGTGAATAACCAGGACTGGTTTAGTAGGTTAACATTTGTTGATTTTATTGATAAATATGGAAGGAATGTTACAGTTAACTATCTTCTTAGCAAAGAAACAATTAGACAACGGATAGCTTCCAAGAATGGTCTTTCCTTTTCAGCTTTTACATATTCATTACTTCAGGCTTATGATTTCTTCTATCTTTACAAAAACTACCAGTGTCATGGACAAGTTGGTGCTAGCGATCAGTGGGGTAACTTTACAACAGGACTTAAAATGGTAAATAGTCTTGATCATGATAATAAATGCTTTGCATTTACCTTTAAGTTAATCCTTAATGAAAGTGGAAAAAAAATTTCAAAGTCAGACAATGATCAGGGAGTAGTATGACTTACTGAAAGTAAAACTATGTTCACCTCTCTATTTAATTACTTTAGTAATATGTCTGATGAACGGGCTCTTCAGTATGTCAAAAAGTTCACCTTTCTACCCGTAAATAAAATTGAACTACTTCTGAATTTGAACAGACCAGCAAGCTTACGTGTTTTGCAGAGAATCTTAACAGAGCTTTTCTTTTTCCTTATGCATGGTGAAAAGGGACTACTCTGGTTACAGGAAAATGCTGTTGTTAATCAAAAGTTGAAAATGAGGGAGTCCTAGATTGTCTTACCTTTTAATTTATAATATGCGGTAACACCAATCATAGCAGCGTTATCTCCGCAGTACTTTTTGTCGGGAAGCATAATTCTTATCTTATGATCAAAACTCCTTACTACTCTTAGTAAATCAGAGCGGAAAGTTTTATTTGCAATGACTCCCCCTCCTACAATGACGCTTTTTGGCTTTAAATAATCCAGGGCAAGAATCATTTTTTTTGTGAGAATGTTAGAAAGTTTATTCTGGAGGGAAGCGCAGAGATTTTGTTTATTCAGCCTTGCACCTTCACGCATGGCAATTCTCTTTACTTCACTTTTTAACCCACTAAAACTGAAATCTAAACTGTTATCATTCTTAGGAAATGGCAGATCATATGTGTTTTTTCCTAACCTTGCAATCTTCTCAATGACAGCTCCACCTGGGTATTTTTCACCAATAATAACAGCAGTCTTGTCAAGACACTCGCCAATTGCATCGTCAAGAGTGCCACCAATAACATTTAAGCTACCGTGATTCTTTACCTCCCAGAACTGGGTATGACCACCACTAATTATCAGCGCAAGGGCTGGGAATTTTCATTGATCAGACTCGTTGTAATCTATCAGACTTGCATACACATGTCCCCATAAATGATTACAAGCGATAACTGGAATATCTAGGAAGAGTCCTAACGTCTCAGCAATTATCTTCCCTATTTGTAGACAAATAACCAACCCAGGACCAGATGTGTATGCAATATACCTGAGATCCTTAATATTTTTGCCAGACTCTTCGAGTGCTCTTTTGACTACGCTATAGATATTTCTTGTGTGTAATTTTGCAGCAAGACTGGGTAGTACCCCTCCGAAATTTGAGTGTTTTAGCACTTGTGAAATTGTTACGTTACTGAGAACTTTTGTATGCTCCAAAATTGCCACGCTTGTTTCATCGCAACTTGTCTCAATTGCCAGTATTATCATTGTTAAAGAAAGTCTGTAGTCCCGCCCTAGTACTAACGGGTATTTAAAACGGATAATTTTAAAGTTGTATCTATGTCAAATTTATTAGTTTAGGAGTTCGTTCTTTTCTAGTAGAGTCCTTTTAATTCACCCCCCAAACTACTGAAGGAACAAGATTTTTATCCCTCTTTTCTAGTGTTTTTCCAATAAGATTTGAGAAGAGATCAGGGTGGTTAATACACATTTCTGATAGTTGCTTGCGGTTCAAGTTAATATGATTCAGTATTAGAGTCCTAATGAAACTAGAATACGTAGTTCCCTTCTCACGACAGAAGTTATTTATCCGTAAGATTCAGAGCTTTCTGAAATCCCTTTTTTTCTGTTTTCTGTCCCTGTATGCATAGGCATAGGAATTCATTAACTGTTCCTTAGCAGTCTTAAAGAGTTTGTGTTTTGAACCAAAGTATCCTTTTGCCTGCTTAAGTACTTTTTTTCGTCGCCTTTTTGTTACCGGAGAATTACTTGCTCTTGTCATTCTAAATCCTTACTTCCATTCAGTTAATATGTGTATGGCATTCTGCAGCTATATGCATGTTCTTATGGTTTTTTTATAAACTTTAGTTCTAACTACTACTAGTATTTCTTCTAGTTTTTAGAAATGTAGTCTTTTATTATTTTTTACTCTTGAGAATGTCTCTAAAGGAAGTTTTTGAAAAAGTAATACTTCCCAACTCCTTCATTCTTCTCTTTCCCTTTTTCTGCTTCCCCAGGAGTTTTTTTTTCCTTGTAATATCTCCTCCATAGCACTTACCTATAACATCTTTACGGAGGGCTTTTAGTGTTTCGCGAGCAATGATTTTCTTCCCAATGCAGGCTTGAATTGGTACCTCGAAGTTTTGTGGACTAAGAGTTTCTTTGAGATTGTTACAAATTTCTCTGCTTCTTTCATAGGCAAGTGTTTGGTGCACAAGAAATGATAGGTCGCTGACTACCTCTCCATTTAGAAGTATGTCAATCTTTACTATTCTTGCTTCTCTAAAACCAATTATTTCATATTCAAAGGACGCATAACCTTGTGATGCAGATTTGATCTTATCATTAAAGTCAAAAATGAACTCTGCAAATGGTATTTCATAAGTTATTTGTCAAAGACCTCCTGCTTTTAAGTCATCTTCTTTATAGAGACCGCGCTTGTTCTGGCAAATAGTGTTTACTTCTCCTAGGTATTGCTCGGGGGTAGATATTACTATTCTAATTAGTAGCTCACTAACAGTTGTTATTTTGCTAGATGGTGGGAATTTTTGCGGATTATTGATTTCAAAGACCTCCCCGTTCATCATCCTTAACTGGTATGTAATCGAAGGTAGAGTTACAATGGTCTCTATTCTATACTCCTGTCTAATGCGTGCCTGAATAACTTCCTGGTGGAGTAAACCTAGGAAACCACAACGGAAGCCAGGCCCAAGCAAGTTTGATTCAACACCTTGTAAATGCAGGGAACTGTCTTGTAGTTGGAGTTCTTCTATTGACTTCTTTAAGTCCTTATACTTCGTTGTCTCTTCGGGGTAAATATTTGAGTAGAGATTTGGTTTGAGAGTTTGGTATCCAGGAAGGGGAGTTATCTCCGCCAATTCCCCAGTAATGGTATCACCAACTTGAATATCCTGCATCCTACGAATGTTTGCTGAGAATCAACATATTTCGCCAGTATCTATTTTTTTCCTCGAAATATTTTCAGGAGTCTTTATACCAAGTTTTTCAATCTGGAAGATTTTTTTACTGTGAAAAAGCTTTATCTTCTGTCCTAAGAACAGGGAGCCCTCAAAGATTCTAGTGTAGGCTACTACTCCGTTGTACTTGTCATATAGAAGATCAAAAACTAGTCCTTTCAAACCCTCCTTCTCCGTAGCTCTGGGGCCAGGTATGTTTCTCACTATGCTATCCAGCAACCCCGGAATGTTCCTACCTGTTTTTGACGAAACTAGGTGAACTTCATCATCTTTACAACCTACTAGCTGTGCTAACTGATCTACTGTTTTTTCAATTTGCGAAGATGGAAGATCTATTTTGTTAACCACCGGTAAGAACTTTAGGTTCAGATCCCTTGCTATTCGAAAATAAGCAAGTGTTTGTGCCTGAATCCCTTTTGTGGCATCTACTAGTAGCACCACCCCCTCGCACGCTGCTAATGATCTTGATACTTCATAACTAAAGTCTGCATGACCTGGTGTATCTATTAGGTTAAATGTATACTTCTGCTTTTTATGGTTATCGAAATATTTGAGACTAACAGCATTTAGTTTGATAGTGATCCCCCTCTGTTTTTCAAGATCGAGACTATCAAGTATACGATCAAGTCTTCCTTCTTTCTCTTTGAAGTTTGTAAGTTCGATTATTCTATCTGCAAGGGTTGATTTACCGTGGTCAACATGGGCTATGATTGAAAAGTTCCTAATTGGTCTGTAATCTGTGATATTTCTCATCTATCAAAAAAACTTTTCAAAAATAACCCTTCCTGCTTTTCAATCTTATTAATTTCTAATATTTAAAAACTTTTTGCTATTTAGCTCAAGTACCGGTTTTCATGATAAGTCCTAGAAGACTTAATTCCCTAGGAAATGGCGGAGTGAAAGGGATTCGAACCCTTGCGCTAGAGTTTTATCTAACCTAGTTTCTTAGCAGGAAACTCTCTTAACCACTTGAGTATCACTCCATTGTTTTGTAATCTACTGTTGTTGGATGTTATTCCTAGTAAAGTGGCTGGAGCTATATAAATCATTTTTAGTTATCACTATTCTTTCTTTTACCATTTTGTGGTTATTTTTTTAGTGTATGATCACTTAGGAAAAACTATAAAAAAGTTATAACTAACTACTCCAAAAAAAAGAGAAAAATTTACTCTGTTGGTCGGTTTTAGTAGGGAAGGAACACTAAATAAGAGAGTGCAGGGAAGAGAAAAGGAAGTTTTTACTTTCAAACTACAGGGTAGGGAGGCAACCTTTGAAGTTAACAGTTTTCCTCTAATGGCTGAAAGATCAGTACTATGTAGGTATGGTGACACCACGGTACTTACTACTCTGTGTACTAGGGATTTTGATGAAAAACCTGATTTTCTTCACTTAACAGTATTCGTTAATGAGAAATTTTATTCAATCAGAAAAATCCCCCCAGTTCTTGGTAAAAGGGAAGGACGCCCCGGTTACGAATCAGTAATCATTGCAAGGCTAATCGATCGTTCGTTGCGCAGCTGCCTTTCCTTTGATTATAAGAAAGAGATACAGATTACAAACACAATTCTTTCCCTGGGTGAAAGTCATGAATCTCGTCTTGTAGCTTTCTGAAATTCGTTTATTATATGTCTTCTTTCTGAAGAACTTAGCATCGATAAGTTAATGTCAATTGTAGTCCTAGCCGAAAATGATGGCTCAGTGATTTATAATCCTTCTTCGAAGCAACTGGAGAAATCTTCGTTTGAGATAACGGTTGTTGCATCAAAGGAAAGAATTATTGCCCTTGAAATGTGGGCCCAGGAAATTAGTGAAGAAGAACTACAAAGACTTATTAAAACTGCCCACCTGGAGATTATAAGAGGAATTGAAGAATGTTTTGCTGGTCTTCTCACCAGGGAGCTACTAGAAAAAAAGAAGTCTTCTAGGATTATCAGCGAACAGAATTCTACTGTCGAAAGCCCAGTAGTCGATAAGCAGATTGCTAACCAAATGAAAGTTTTTCTTTATGAAACAATTGGTAACGGAGAACTTTTGTGGGGTAGGAAAAAGTACTTACTTGAAAAATTTCCGTTTACTCTTTTAAGGGAATTTCCCGGAACCAAGGTCTCTGATATTGAAGAAACCTACAATAAACTTTTGCAGAGTGTTCTTGAGGATTTGATGAGCAGTAGTAAGATAAGAATTGACAACCGGAAGTTTAACCAACTTAGGGAAGTTTCAATGAACGTTGACTATGTTCCTGCGGTCCATGGCAGTTCTTTTTTTTCAAGGGGAAACACCAGTGTTATCTCTGTCTTGACTTTTAAGAGGGGGAGTGAAAAACAAATTTTTGATGATACGCTTACCCACGGACATGGTAAATCTTTCATTCATCACTATAACTTTCCTAGTTTTGCTGTTAACGGATTATCTTCTGCTAAGGGTGTTTCGCGGAGGGAGATTGGGCATGGTCAACTTGTGGAAAAAACCTTTTTTAAACTTCTACCTGCCCCTAGTGAGTTTCCCTACACAACAAGGGTCGTCTCAGAAGTAGTATCCTCAGAGGGTTCTTCATCGCAAGCATCCGTTTGTGCATCATCGCTTGCAATGATGGCTGCTGGCTTTCCTCTAGCAAAACACGTTGCTGGAATCTCTCTGGGCCTGGTTGCAGGTAATGTTATAACTGATATCAATGAATTTGAAGATAAGTTTGGTGAAATTGATTTCAAAATTGCTGGCACAGAAGATGGAATTTGCTCACTGCAACTAGATGTTAAGAATGAGGGAATTGATTTCCAACTACTATCGAAGTGTTTGGAGCAGGGTAGGAATGCAAGGCTTGTGATTATAAAGCTTATGAAGGATGTTATTAGTGAACCCCGCAAACAACTTCCTTCAAGGGCTTTGAAATTTCAGAAAATATACCTTGGTGTAAAGAAGATTGGACTTGTAATTGGGCCCAGGGGAAGAAACATTGATCTTGTCACTTCTACAACAGGAGCGTTTATTGATATTGGAGAAGATGGTTCTGCTTTTGTCTATCATGCAGATCAGGAAAAACTGCTAGAAGCTGTAGAGATGCTTCAAAAATTAGTAACCCGTTAGTGTTGTTAGCAGAGTTGATCTTAAATTTATTAGTGTGAACCTGTACTTGTAGCATCTTCATTTACTGACTTGTTCATTAAAAAAAGAATAGAAAGAAATTAGGTCAAAAACCAAGTTTCCTCCCTAAAGAATTTTTTTTGAAGAATGAAAAGACTAACTAAAGAAGAACATAGCAGAGAACAAAATAAGAAGTATAGAACTTTGATTAAGAATGATAGAAAGAGGATTATAGCAGCACTTGCAAGTAAAAGTAGTGGTGATGAGAACTTTCCTGAGTTAGTTCAGAAAGCACAGAGTAACCTAGATAAGTCAGTTACGAAGAAAATTATCCATAGAAACAATGCAGCTCGTAGAAAAAGCACACTCTTTAGAATGCTGAATTCTGCTAAGTAGTTGGAAAAAAAGAAGACTTTTAAGACATAATTATCTTTAGTTTTTCAGAATTTAAACAAAATATTTGCATTATCTGATGAGGAGTGATTTTAAACTTAAAGTAATCGGAATTGAAAAAGGTAGGTTCCTTTTTCGTAGCAACTATGTATGAAAAATCTGTCTTAGTGCGGATGATGAATATAGTCTACATAACTACTCATTACCTTTTAATAAACTAAATTTTCTCAAACTAAGGAAAGTTGACCCCCAGTATTTTGAATTAGAGAAAGGGGAAAGTTTTAGGTTTTTACCACAATCCTCAGAAGTAAGAGAATTGCGTCCATATCAGCAGGAAGATGTAAATTTGCTCAGTAAACTTACCGCGGTAGCAGTTTTTAATGAGATGAGAACAGGGAAAACCCCAACTTCCCTTATGTTGAGCGTAGCTTGAAGAGTTGCAAACCTAATTATTATAGTACCATCTGTTCTACAAGGTCAATGGCAGAAATCTGTCGAGGATTGGACTGGTTTTCCCGCCTATGTAATCAGCCAACTTCCTAAAGCTGAACGCATGACTTTTTATGAGAAATTTTGCTTTACAAAGAACCTAGCTATTATTGTTTCTAAGGATGTTTTTAAGCTTGATAACAGTTATTTCAAGGGCCTTCGTAAGAAGGCAGGTACGAGGGTTCTTCCCTTCTGTGTAATTGTTGATGAGGCACACTATCTCCGTAACTATAAGTCCCAACAAAGCAAAAGTATCTACACTTTAGATGATAGTCACTACAAAATAGTGCTTACAGGAACACCTTTTGTAAACAGCTATGCAGACATTTTTGGTATTCTAAAGTTTCTCAAGCCACGTGAATACACATCCTACTGAAAATTTACAGATCTCTTTTTCAATGTTCAATCAACAGATTTTCTAAAAAATGGAAGAAGAATTTTCCTTAGGGAGGTTAGTAGCTTCAAAAGTAGAAGAAGTGAAATTCAATTACGAAATGAAATTGCTAGTTTTTCAGTTAGTCGGAAACAGAAAGAGGTACTTCCCTGACTTCCATCAATCATTCGTCAGAAGGAATTATTAATAATGAATGAAGAACAGAATAGTCTATATGCAGAATGAAATAAACTTCATGATTACACTCCTGAATTGCTTGTTAATTTAAAAAGTATTACTTTGTACCCCCGACATCTGCTTCCTACCGTGAAGACAAACGGAGCTAAAATGGACTATATAGTTAACTTCTGCTTTGATAATCAAAATAAGAATATTCTCATCTTTTCAACAAGAAGTGATACCTTTCTAGCACCCCTTTCTAGTCTTCTGAAAGAAAAGAAACTTGCATTTGCTCTTATAACGGGGAGTATTAGTCAAGTACAACGTGAGGCTAGTATCCAGGATTTCCAAGCTTCCCGGATAAAGATTTTACTCTGTAACATTCAGAGTGCTGGTTTCGGACTTAATCTTCAACAAGCAGACACAATTATTTTTGCTGATCGCAGCTATTCGCCAGCTGATAATGACCAGGCAGAGGCTCGGTTTCTTCCAACTGATCAGTTTCAAAAAGAAAGAATTAAATTGGTTGTTGATCTTGTATGTAAAAGCACTGTTGATGAGAGAATTTTGAAACTTTTAGCAAAGAAGAAAAACATTACTAGTGTAATTAGAAACGAACCAAATCTCATCTTTAAAAACGAAGTCTAGAATTTAGGAATAGATTAACTTTCGGTGCGGAGTGATTAGTAGGAAAATTTAAAGGATGAATTTAGAAATTTCCAAGAAAATATAAGAAACTATGCGTAGAGTATATAATGAGGGGGGTGTGCCCTAGAATTACAAGCTGTTATTTGGAGAATGAGTGCCAATACCAAAAAACTTCTATTTTCTGCTTTGCTAGGAAATTTTTTACTTTTTATTGTTCCTCTTTTTCTGACTTCTCTGGGGCTAGTAACTTGGTGACTTACCTAGTAATGAAAAGGAAAGGAAGACTGGGAGAATACTTTTTCTAAAGGAATTCTTTAGTTTAAATATTTAAAATTCGTTTAACCCAAAGTGGTTGAATAAAAAGGATCTTTAGCTCAATGGTTAGAGCACCCGGCTCATAACCGGGCGGCTGCAGGTTCGAGTCCTGCAAGATCCACCAATTCACTCTACAGTTGTGTTAACATCCAGTGTTTCTTTCAGTAAAACGCTGAATGTGATAAAATGATAAATAGAGTTTTTTGTTCATCACATTGCTAGAAGTTACCTAGCTTTCTTAACAAGAATACTTCTAGTTTAGCTAGAAAAAGAGAGAAAATATAATGACGTTATTTAAAAATGTTGTCTTTGAGATAAAAGGCAAGCAGTACAACATAGTCTCACCCGGCCAAACAATATATATTGACTACCAAAAAGATAAAAATTCTGGTGACTTGATTGTTTTCCCCCGGGTTCTTAGCTATGACGAGGAATTTGGAAAACCCTACTTAGAAAATGTTAAAGTTACTGGTGAGATAGTTAAACACAGAAAACTAAAAAAGATCACTATTTTCAAGTATAAGGCTAAGAAGAGAACGACTAAGAAACAAGGTATTAGACCCCACTACACCGAGGTAGAAATTGTTTCAATTGAAAAGAATAACTAGAATTTTTTTACTAGTGACTAACTTGTAATTTGCTTTCCACCAATGACAAAAGTTGTTTGTACAACTAGAAATAATCAGTTTACCCTAGTTAGAATTGAAGGCCATGCAGCGTATGCTCAGAAGAACTTTGATATTGTCTGTGCTGGAATTTCATCTATTGTTGAGGGAACACAGAGTTTTTTTAGAGCTAGATACCGCAGGGAAGTAGTCATCAACAAGAACAAACTAGGTACTACTTTTTCTGTTCTTGATCATAGCGATAAGTTTTTGCAAACAAATCTGCAGATGTTTATTCATCAACTCAGAAATGTTTCGCATTTTTATCCAAACTATGTAGTGGTAGATTTTGAGTAGATATTGCTTAATCGGTTTATTGATTCGCTGTACAGAAAAAACTCTTGGAAAGAATTTATATGATTGAACACTCAGTAAAGAATGAAACCTTTCTCTTTTGCATTATTTACTTTGCTGTCTACTAGCCTAATAAGTTCACCTACACTTTCAATTTTCTTGACAAACTTCTTGTCAAAGCTCTCTGGGTTTTCAGTATAATCCTGCCTAATGAAATTAGGGTTTAGAATGAAGCTTTCATAGCAAAGGGTTGGAAATCCATTGACTCCTTGGGTAAGACCCCTTGCTTTTTTGTTCCCTGCCATTGATTGAAAGTTTGAAAAAAGTCTAAACCACTCAACCCTCTTCGTAGTGCTACTTACCTCTTGTCAAAAGTTTCTGAACAATGATATACTTTGATCGATAATATTCTTTGTAAAACTAAGCAGAATTATTATAAAAACTCCTCCTTTTGTTTCCTTGGAGTTAAGAATGTTTGCTATGACCTTCCGACTAGACAACAACAGTGGAGCAAGTGGGATTTTTGAGAAAGTTTCTTTAATAGCTTTGTATGTATCCGTTTGCAAACTTTTCCTTACTTCGGAGATTGTATCGTGAACGCTGTCTTTCAGTTTCTGGGTGAACTTAGTGGCTAGAACTGCTTCATACACAGGAAATGAGATGGCTAGGATTAGTGAGTAGGTAAATAAACTACGTAACTTTGCATCTCTTCATGAAAAGAAACCTGGACTCAGCTGGGACTCAGGATCCCTTCTCTCTTCCAACAAACTAAATAAACTAATGAAAACAGTTGTCACTAATAACCGCTGTAAACTCATGAAGGATAGGGTCAGCATCGCATAGCCACAAATTTTCAAAAGGCAATTTAGAGCAACTACTCATTGGTTATTAAGGAAGAAGAGATTACTTTTAATATGTTTATATCTTCTCAAAAAAGACCTTTTTGCTAGGTAGATTGCTGCTGACAGGAAAGTTGTGCAGAGAACTATTAATGAGAAACTAAAGAGTAGTTTTGATATGAAATTCTGGTCCTCAGTAAGGTGCATGAAAAATTTTTGTTCGTTCAAAAATTTTCCATTCATCATTGTGAAAATGACAAGGTAAATTCATGTTGTCAGGGTATTTACAAGAAAGCTTCTGTGAATCTCATTCACTACTTCTTGGTCTTCTTGCAGATGATTATTCTTCATTTTTTTGTACAGTTTCTAGTTTTTTGAAAAAAGGATTGTTTGTTTCTATTGCTAATTCAACGCCCCTTTCAATCCTATCAGCGATGAAAATGTTGCTCTTTGAAATGTTAATGTAGTTTTTTAGTTGTCATAGGGTAAAATCCCTATTGAAATTTTTTTCAAATTCCCATTTTGTGATTGCTTCCCTAATTTCTAGTCCGCTAAGTTCATTTGTTATTGGCGAGAAAACAGCTAGTTTTTTAATTCTTTCTTTCTCACTAGGATTTGATCTGCAAATGGAATGGTAGTTTCTGTAGAGGTTTTCAAAGTAAGTTTTCTGGAAGCTCAACTTACGATCTGTGAACTTAAAACTGACTAGGATATCATTAATTACTATTCCAGCTCCTAGGTGGCCATAAACTACTCTCTTTTTTGTACCTTTTCATTTCCTAAGAATATTTTCTAAGAACATAACCAGTTCTTTTGCCATTCTAGATATTAGCAACCTATCTTCGCGAAAGAGGGGTGAGTAAAGCCTTATTATTTCCTCAACAGATTTTTCGTGGGGAGCCTTTTGAAAGTTTTCAATAGCTGATTTTCATTTCTCTATGTCACAGCTCTCAAGAAGGTAGTTTATGTTTCTTAGAATTGAATGCTCCTTTATCAATTCATTCTCTCTCATGTAAACTCTGGTGTTTATGCCAAAAGATGCTTGTAGGAGTATTTGACCAATACTCCCCCTTATTGCTTTGTAAGATGTCTTGTATACTTTCTCATCATCCCTTTTTGCTCTCTGTAAAAGTCTACCTATTCTTTGTGTTTCATTTGCTAGCTTTCTTTCACAGCAGAATCTTATTTTTCCAAGGGAACGATCTTCTTTCTGGTATACAAGTAGTTTTTCCTCACCTGTGCAGCAATTCTTCTTTCTTTGTTGACTAGTAGAGAATTCGAAATCCAGAATTCTTAACCCATAATCGTTTGTGAAAATTCTGACAATTTCGCTCTTTCTTCTGTTACTTTCTTCTTTCTGAATGACTGGGTTCACATCTTATATTTTAAGCTTGTTTGGTGCACCAGTCAATGGACAACTGCCATCAACGTTTTTTGGAAAAGCAATTGCTTCTTTTAAGTTTTTTAAGCCTAGGAAAACTGCCAACATTCTCTCTATACCAAACGCCACTCCCCCGTGCGGGGGTGCAGCAAACTCCAGGGCTTTTAAAAAGTAGCCAAAGTACTCTTCTGTTTCTTGTTTGTTAAATCCTAGTATCTTAAAAATCTTCTCCTGTAAATCCCTTTTGAAAATTCTTAGACTCCCACTTGCTAATTCTTCCCCGTTACAAACAAGATCATATGCATGGCCCTTCACAAGAAACAAGTGGCTATTTATACCGCTGGAAAGCTTTGGAATATCGTCTTTCCTTGGCATTGTAAATGGATGACGTAATGAGATTATTTTTTTTTCATCTTTGTCAGGTTTGAAAAGTGGTCACTTTGTTACCCAGAGAAACTTAAATTCTTTGTGATTTTCTCTTAGAAAAAACTTGTCACAGAACTTTCTTATTTTCAGGAGTCCCTCCCTAACTGTATTTTGTTCACCATTCACAATTAAGTAGATGCCATCACTGAATCGTTGGTAATTTTGATCAGAATTTGTCATGGAAATTCCACTTACTAGTTCGTGTTTCCCTTCTGTAATTCTAGCTAGTGAATACTTATTGGGCCCACTGATTTCTTTTCTGATGAACTCAACCAATTCCCTACAGTAGATACTTGGTGGAATGTACATTCCAAATTCTTTGTAGGAAGTCTCCCCTGGAGTATTTAGGAAAATAGGAAAATCACTTCCTTTTTCGATTGATGTAATTGTAAGAGGGTTACGTAAATCTGGCTTATCAGTTCCGTATTTTCCTATACAGTCATCAAATTCTATTTTCTGAAAGCTTACTAACTCTTCTGCAACAGAAAAAACCTCACTCAGAATGCTCTTCATTAACCCTTCTGTGAGTGCAAAAATTTCTTCTTCATCTACAAAGGACATTTCAAGATCTAACTGTAAGAACTCAGGTTGTCTGTTGCTTCTTGCATCTTCATTGCGGAAACTCTTTGCTATTTGGTAGTACTTATCAAAATCTCCTATCATTAAGATCTGCTTGAAAATCTGTGGTGACTGGGGAAGGGTATAGGAATACCCTGCTATTTTTGATGGGACTGTAAAAGTTTTCGCCCCTTCTGGTGAGTTCTGTGAGAGAATTGGTGTTTCTATTTCTATGAAGTTCTCCTGGTGAAAAAAATTTCTAATGTGAGTAAGTAGTTTATGTTTATAAATGAGAACTTCCCTACTTTTCGTACGTCGGAAATCAAGATAGCGGTAGCGGTACCTATTATCCTCCTTTATTCCTAGATCATCCTTAATTTCAAAGGGAAGAGTAATTGTTTTGTTAATCATTTCCCAGCTTGTCATGAGAAGTTCAGTAGGAATCCTTATAGTTTCCTCCCTGGGGCAAATTTCTTTTGTTTGGTACCATCCCTTTACTGCGATTAAATCACCATTCCTGACATGTGAGCTAGTTTGTTCAATTAACCCCTTATCTTTTACGATTACCTGCATTTGTTTGCCTGCATACTGTAAGTTAAAGAACATTATTTTGCCAAGCTTACGAATCCTACTAACCCATCCGTTCAGGCAGGTCTCCTTGTTTATGTTCTTAGTACTGCTTTTCTCAATAGATTTTGCTCTTTGCATAAACTTTGTCTAATATTTAATCCTCCCTTGCAGTAATAAAGAGTTATCTGGAATTTCTTTCTTCATTTTATTTTAATCTGTGTTATGTATTCCTCCAAAGATTTTCGGTCCTACATAAAATAAACAGAGAACTATTTATCTACTTATTTGATAAGGTAAAAAGCCCAGTAGCAGCATGTGGCTACTTTCCTTCTCTAATTTAGCTGGATTTTTAATAAACAAGAAATGGGAAAGAATTTTTGTTCTTTCTATGGGTTACAAGTAAATTGCCGGAACTACCAGAAGTAGAAACAGTCGTAAGAGCTCTTTTCCAAATTAAAGGAAAAAAGATTACAAGAGTTGAGGTAATAAAGGAGCATTTACTCAAGGGTGGTATCACAAAAGAAGTGTTCTCTGAAAGCCTCCAGGGACAACGGATAAACTCAATTGAAAGAAAGGGTAAGTACATTTTCTTTCTCCTTGATCAATTTGTAGTAATCAGTCATCTTCGAATGACAGGTAAGTACTTTCTAAGAGAAAAGTTTGTTGAAAAAGATCATTTTTTCCACCTTGGTCTGATCCTTCATTTGGATGATCAAGATAAACTTTTCTTCTGTGATGCAAGAAACTTTGCTACTTTTCATTTACAGAAAGTTGATGAATATAAAGGATTGTATCCATACAGAAAGATTGGTTCCGATTTGATCAATGATTCAACTACTACTCAGCAACTTCATGATGCTTGAAGAAATAAAAAAATTCCCATCAAGGCGGCTCTACTTGAACAGGACACTATAAGTGGAATTGGTAATATCTATGCTTCAGAAATTCTCTATTCACTAAAGATTCATCCCCTTACAATAACAAATTATCTGAATGAAGAAATTATCGGTGAACTGCTTAGAATAACTAGGGGAATTCTCCAGTTATCAATTGATTTAAAAGGAACTTCGATTGTTGATTTTAAGAATCCTAACAATGAAATTGGCGCTTTCCAACGGGAACTAAAAGTTTATGGAAAGGCTGGCACAAAGTGTAGGGATTGTCAGAAAATGGTAGAGAAGATTTTCATTGATGGTCGTTCAACATTCTTCTGTTCTCAATGTCAGACTTTGCTATAGTCAGATATGCTAGTCGCCAGTGGATTCCTCCGCTAAAACCTCACTCACTTTTAGAGTATTCTTACCATGTAACTTCCTATGAGAAGCAATTGCTTTGTTGTGCACTATTTCTTGCATTTGGATGAAAAAGTTCTTTACTTCTCTGCTAGTAAACCCTACTTCTTCAAAGTTATCATTCATCATTTTCTCGGTTTGGTGTCTAGGGTTTTTTACAAGCCCGATTACTCTACTATTGACCCTAAGTTCTTCTAGGACGCCTAGGGTAGCTCTTATCTGTTCCCTTGCTCCATCAACTACTACTAGGTCTGGTATTCTACTCTGTTCCGCTTTGCCGTAGTGTCTCCTACATGCTGAGCGCATGTAGTCAGGGTCTGATCTTTCAGGAGCCAACTTATAGAGTTTGGAATCTCTGTACTCACCGTTGATGAAAACTGAGAAGGAAGCTACTGCATCATCAAGAAAAATATTTGAGATATCAAGCGCTTCAATGTTAAATGGAGTAGGAATTTTAAGAACATTCGCTACTTTTTCTAGTGTTTTTAGCTGCATAGTACCCCGGAAGTTATCAAATGAACTTCTGTTTCACCTTTCCTCAGCATTTGATTCAGCTATTTTCATAACTTTTCTAGTCTTCTCTGTTGTAGGGACTGAGTTTTTTAGGTTAAGTTCTTCCTCAAATACTTCCTTTGCAACAAGTTCTTTTCGCGAGTAAAGTACTGAGGGAGGCAGGTTCTGTTTATAGAACTGGAAGATATACGACTGAACAATTTCATTCTCATCAGCAAACTGTTCTTCTAATGAAAAAACTCTTCCGTTAGAGAGTGCAAGTTTTCCGTAACGATAAACTAGAATATTCACAGCAAAAATTCCGTTTTTTGTAAAAATTCCAAGAAAATCATAGTCTTGTCTATCATTAAATTCAACATGTTGTTTTGTTGTGAAGAAATCAATGCTGTCTATAACTTTTTTCTGTTTTTGTGCAACTTCGAAAGAGAGATTTTTGATATTTTGTTTAAATAGTTTTGTTAACCGGTCTTTTAAGTTTCCTGTTCTGCCTTCAAAAAAGTTTGTAACTTCTTTCCTTGTTTTATCATAGTAAGATCTATCAATTTCTTTAAAACAATAACCCGAGCATTGTCCAATGCTGTAATAAATACATGGTTTTCTTTCTCTTGTTGCCCTACAGCGTGCCAGGGGTAGAACTCTTTCTAGCAGACTTAGTACTTCTCGTGCTCTACTCCCATCTGGAAAGGGACCAAAGAACTCACCTCCCTGTGAATAAACTCTATAGGCAAGTGCATAGCGAGGGTTCTTCTCATTGGTGATTAGTATATAGGGGTAGGAGTTGCTACTCTTTAATAGGACATTATACCGGGGTTGGTGTTTTTTAATCAAGTTCTGTTCGACTATCAGCGCCTCTTTTTGATTGTCAGTTACTAGAATATCAACATATTCGATTTGTGGAATGAAATTTCTCCTCTTTTCATCATTGTTCTTCCGGAAATAACTTGTAATTCTTCTTTTAAGATTATTTGCTTTTCCTATGTAAATGATCTTCTCATTTTCATTCTTAAAGAGGTAGCAGCCAGGCTTTGTTGGTAACTCTTTTATTCTTTCAAAATTAATCATTTATTCTACCGATAAAACTCTTGTTTGTGGTTTAATAGTAATTAGATTACTACTCGCCAATATTTTAGGTAGGACTATTGTTGGTTATGTCCGTTGAAGTTAAAAGATGTATACTTATTTCTTGGGATCTGTAATAAAACATTACAGTATAAAAAAATTTAGTGATAATGACTACTTGTCTTTAATGGAATGAACCATGACTGAAGAAGAAAAATACGAGAAAAAAGATGTCATTTCCCCAATGAAGAAGATACTAGAGTTCTTCTTCAGAGTTCTCATTTACTTAGTGTGGACCTTAGCTATTTGATATCTTTCTTATAGATTCATAAGACTAATATCTAATTACGATCGTGGTCTGCATTCAGAGATACACTTTACTAAGAATCACACTAGTAGAGTTGGTGATGATTGGGTAGATGACTGTTCATGTTCAGATAAAACACGCTCTGAAATTCGTTTTTACTTTGGTCTTGGCGGACGACGTTACATCAGGTCATTTTTGAGATCTTCAAATGAAAAATGATCTGTTAATTTACAGAACAGAAATTTTATTTTTCATGGAAAACCCGGGACTGGTAAAAGTCACTGCGCTTCTCTGATTGCAAAAAACATTTCATCTTTCCATACTACCATTTCTGGATCTCTACAGAGAAAATATATTGGTTCGGGTGCTTCCGCGTGGGAGAAAGTTATCAATAATGCAAAGAAGAAAGCAGCAGAAAATAAAAATCCTGAAAAGCCTGTTGTTATTGTTGTAGAGGAGATAGATTCTCTTGCGAATAAAAAAAGAAGCTATCTTGAAGGTGGTGATACTACGCTTGTTAACACTTTCCTTGAGAGTATTGATTCTATTAAAAGAGATGGATTAAATATTATTATTCTTGGAACTACTAATGTCATTAGTTCAATGGAACCAGCTGCAATCAGGGTTGGAAGATTTAACCAGATTCATTTTAGATATCCAAACAAGGAAGATCTCTCTAATATTTTAGAAGGGGTAAGGGAGCAGATAGAAAAAATATATAAAACCGTAAACATTGTAGAAAAAGATGTAGGTATTTCATCTTCGGAGGGTATTAGGCAAGTTGTGATTAAAGATGAATACTGGACTTGTCTACGCAGTGAAATTCTAAAATCACTAAAAGTACCCAACCAGGACATATATCCCCTTACTTTTGTACAAACCAGCTCCTGCGTTGAAAGAGTAGTTGTAGAAGCTATAGAACAAACAGAGCATTCCCAATCGACCCCTATGTTAGGAGAAAAAGGCGTTCCTAAAACTGTTCAATATATAATAGAAACAGCGGATAGAGAACAGCGAAAACTTCTTCCCTCTGGAATTAAAGATACTGAAGGTGGAGAAATTTCTAATCTTTCTGATTTTAATAAGTTCCTTTCCGGAGCGATAGCGATAAAAAATGAAAGTTCTGAGTAGGAAAAATTCAGGCGTAATTAGGGAAAAATGGTTAGCGATATTTACTGAGAATGGCTACTTTTCCATTGGATCATCATCACTAATTCCTAAGGAAGACTCTTCATTGTTATGGATTAACTCAGGAGTTGCTGCTTTAAAGAAGTATTTTAATAGTCCCCAACTTGCTCCTGCTAAGAATCTTGTAAATTGTCAGCGTGTTATCAGAACAAATGACATTGACAGAATTGACAGTAATTCATACCACCAGACTCTCTTTGAAATGCTTGGCTGCTTTTCAGTGGGAGGGAATTTTAAGGCAGCGACAATTCCACTAGTTTGGAAGTTTTTCACTAGTAGTGATTACCTTGCAATAAATCCACGACGTTTGTTTGTTACTGTTTTGAAAGGTGATCAGGAAACATACCAAATTTGGAAAGAACAACCAGGGTTTTTTTCAAAAAATATTATTCTTGGTTCTCGTCAAACAAACTTCTGGGATATGGGTGATGGACCATGTGGACCAAATAGTGAAGTTTACTACAGTTTTACGGAAGAACAGGATAGTCTACCTAAGGGTATTGAAGAATTGGATGAAAAAGGTTTTATTGAACTGGTAAATATTGTATTCTCAGAGTTTTATCACCATAAGAAAAATTACCTTCCCCTGCCAGAGAAATGTGTTGATGTTGGTGGTGGTCTCGAAAGAAATAAACTTGTTCTCCAGAATGTTACAAATACATTCCAGACTGACATTTGAACAGACTCAGTTAGCTGATTAAAGGAATGTTGTCAGAAAAAAGGGACCTTTACTGCAGGTGAAGAGTGGAGGATCTATGTAATTGTTGATCATTTAAGAACTTTTATATTTGCAACTGCTGACGGGGCCTTGAGTGGTCATAAGCGACATGGTTATGTTCTCAAAAAACTGGTAAAGCGGAGTAGTCTGTTCGCATATGTACTAGGGGTAGAAAAAGAAAACCTGTTGCTAGCATCTGAAAAGATAATTGCAAATAACTCGGACTTCTATCCGTTTCTTCTCCTACGCAAGGATTATATACTCAGATATCTAGACGGGGAACTTACGAAATTTTTACAGAGCTTTGAAGTTTCTAACAAAAGTATAAAAAGGTATTTGAAAACCTTTTCAGAGAGAAAGGTTCCGGCTGAAAAAGTCTTTTTCTGGTATGATACAGAAGGTATACCAATTGAACTAGTGAAACTTTCCCTATCGAATGAAGGAAAGACTTTTGACCAGGGAATGTTCGATGATCTTCTTAATAAACAAAAGGAAAGAAGTTTTTCCCGTCAGGTAAGGGTAAATGTTTTTGATTCCTAGATAGTAAAAAAAATGAGTAAAGTTGCCAGTGAATAATGTATTACTATCTAGCAATAGACTTTGGTGACAGCTATGTTGGACTGTCAGTAAGTAATGGGTTCCTTGCAAAGCCAATTGAAGTTTTCAAATATCCGCAGAACAATTATCTTGTTCTGCGTAATCATTTGTTAAAAGTAATAAGTCTAGTAAAGCCAAAAGTAATTGTGATTGGTGTTCCTTCCAGGAAGGAATCTGAAAATAGAATAAAAGGTATTTTCCTAACTTTCATTTTCACAGAAGAGAGTTTAAGAGAGAAAATAGTTTGGACCAACGAGGATTATTCAACGGAGGAAGCAGTTAAACTTAAAAAAAGAAAAAGGATGAGGGAAGATTCTATTGCTGCTTCAATAATCCTGGAGAATTACTTTGTTAAAAGTTTAGGGCAAAAGAGGAATATAGATCATGAATAAGAATGTAATAACTGAAGAAGGATATCAGCTCATAAAGGAAAGAATTAGCAAACATGAGCAAGAAAGTAAGGAAATAGCTGACAAGCTTAGCTATGCACGTCTAGATGGGGATCTTTCAGAAAATGCAGACTGAATTGCTCTGCGTGAAAACCTTGAGAAATCCCATGACAAAATTAGTAAGCTTCGTTACCTTCTGGAAAATTCTGAGATTGTGAGTGAAAATAACAGAAAAAATAATGGGTTTGTTCAGCTTGGTAGCAGAGTCTCTTACCAGGTTCTTGAGAGTAAAGAACAATTTGTAGACAATAATCTACAAATTGAAGTTACTAGTGAGATAGACTCGGACCCATCTGTTGGTAGAATCTCTCACCAAAGTCCCCTGGGTTCTGCTCTCTTTGGTAAGAGAGTTGGTGACACTGTGGTAGTCAGTAGTTCTGCGACAGGCTACGAAATTTATAAGATAAAGATACTTACTATAGAATAGAATGTTTAATACTCGTTTCTTACTTTTCCGTGGTAGCTTACAAAATGAAGGAAATCTGTGGGCCTTGGAGTCTAATGAAACAATCATAATTGCAGCAGCGGGAGTTGATAATCCACAGGTTACTAATAAAAGTAGTTTCACTAATATAGATTATCTTAGGGAACACTCAGTAAAGATAAAAGCCATCTTTATAAATAATTTGTTGCCAAAAAACAGTGGTTTGCTCGAATGGGTCTACCAAGAACTAGATTTAAAAGTGCCTGTCTATGCTAGTAGGCTTACGAAAGCTATTCTGCAGAACTACTACAATTATGACAGCGTGATCACCGAGAGTGTGGTTGAAACTGAGGGTCTAATGAGAGATGTCAAAGTAGGTGATTTTCTGCTCTCTTTTTTTCAGCTTGACAGTTATCTAGTGGGTAACTTGGCAGTAGCTATCTACAATCAAGAGGAGGTTTTCTATTATCTCGAAGACTTCTCCTTTAATGTACTGAGTAATAGTAGTTTGCTATTTAAGCCATTTTTCTTCCAAAAGTTTAGGAAGTTTTTAGCGCTTAGAAGAAAAAGAACCTACCTTATAGTTGGCTGTCAAAATTTAAAGTGAAGCAATAATGGTTCACTGTTACTTGAGACTGATAAGTTTATTATAAAAAACAAGGGTATTGTTCTGATGATCTATGACTTTGATCTTCTCCATATCCTGGAATCACTTGAAATAGCACAAAGTTTTAACCGGAAAGTAAATGTTCTTGATCACCAAATGTATCTTCTTCTTGGTAGAATTCTTGAAGGTAGTTCACTTTTGAAAACTATTAAGTTTGACAACTATGCTAGGAATAACATAAATTTACTCACAACAGGAATTGGAGAAATGGACAAGAAGATCATAAGTCATTCAACACCCAACAACTCTCTTCTTTTTGTTTCTTGTTTGTTTCCGGTCAGTGGTAGCGAGGAGAAACTTGCAAGAGTTATTGACTTTCTTCATAGTCAAAACAACCAAGTTTTAAATCTTGGGAGAAGTGAAAACTTAAGTATAGGCACTAGTTTCTACGACCTTAAGTTCATCTTGAAAAACTTAAATCCCAATGGTCTGCTCCTGCTCCAGAGCAGCTATAAACATGGTAAGTACTTTTCTAACTTGAAATCTTATAAACCTGTCATTATTCCAAATCAACATTACTTCAATGTTTATACAAGGAAAATTCTTCCGATCAAAGGTAGCAAAGTTCCTATAAGTACAGAAAACCTTCTGTTGTTCCAGCGTGAAAAGCTACTAAAAAATGGCCTTCTAGTAATCTTTCTCTTGATTTCTTGGGAAAGTGGTGAATTGAAAATTTCCAGGATTAGGGTAAACTCCCTTGCCATTTCAACAACAGTTGATACTTTAAAACTAGAAAGAAAGATTAAACAATGGTGAAGTGTGAAAATTTCCTCTGATATTCCTCCGCACTTGTCTGACAGTAATGCTAAGCAAAACATTGAGCGGAGACTGTCAGGATTAGTGAGAAATTACTTATCCTTTGAGAACGATGTTGAAATGGAGGACCCATTGTTTCTGCTTTTCATAAAGAGTAGGAAGGCTGACTATCGTGAGAACAATAAAGAATAACTTCTTTTCAGGGGTAATCGTTAATGAATGAAAGCGGCTTGCTGGTAAGTATAGCTTACAATGGAAAGATTCATTCATTAAATGAGATTTACCTTCTTCAGTAAATGCCGATTTTGCAGTTGTGATAGCTCTACAACTTGCAAAGGAACTGGAAAAAAATCCCTATGAACTAGCTTTGGAACTAAGCAAAAACCTTCCTTCTGACTGTGGTTTCAGTGTTGCTGTCACAACAGAAGGTTATTTAAACTGTTACATTAAGGATTGCTTTTATAAGTCATACCTGAAAACAGCTAACGACGGACAGTTGATAGGTAACTACCAAGAAAGCTTCCCCAGGGTGAATATTGAATTTGTTTCTGTAAACCCGACTGGCTATTTACATCTTGGTCACTTAAGGAATGCAGTTGTTGGTGATACGCTTGCAAGAGTTTATACGTTTCTTGGTTACCAGGTTACCCGTGAGTATTATATCAATGATAGGGGTAACCAAATTGATGAATTGGTCAAATCCGTTCTCTTCTACTATCGCCAAATGAAAGGTGATGATCCAGGTCTTCTGGAAGAAGATCTTTCCTATAAGGGGTCTGCAACAAGAGCTGCTGCAACATGATTATGAGATAAATCAACTATCTTAAATAATAGTCATAGTGAAGAAAACATCTACACTAGAGAGAAGATCATTGATTTCTTCGTTAGAAAGATCAAGGCGGATCTTCTACTGTGTGGAATCGAATTTAACAATTGATTTTCAGAAAAAGAGATGTTTTCTGACTGTAAGAGACTAGACTCACTGATCAAGGTTTTTAGGGGGAAAAACCTCGTTTACTATGAGAACAATGCTCTCTTTTTATCTACCGAGGTTAGTAGTGATAGGAAAGATAGAGTTCTCATTAAAAGTAACGGAGAGTTTACGTACTTTCTTTCAGACATACTTTACCATCTTGATAAGATGAACAGGGCAGATTTACTTATCAACATTTGGGGTAGTGACCACCACGGGTATGTGGAAAGACTTCGGAGTGCACTCCGAATGCTAGGTTATAATGACCAGGAGAAACTTGTTGTTATTTTGATTCAAATGGTTGCTCTTCTAGAGGGTAAGGAACATAAAAAGTTTTCTAAACGGGCGGGAACTGTAATTGAGATAGAAGAAGCACTCTCAATGATTGGTAAGGATCAGTTAAGGTTCTGTCTACTAGAAAAGGAGGTTGGGCATACTATCAATATTAATCTTTTCCTTCTCAAAGAACAAAAGGAAAGGTCTCGTCTTTATTATCTTCAGTATGCCCATGCACGCTGCTGCCAACTAATTCTGAGGGCAAGAAGATTTAGTCTCTATGAAAATGATCCATTCGGGCAGAACTCCTTCCTCTTAAAAGTAGAAAAGGAGAGGAGTATCCTGAAAAATCTCGTTCGTTTTGAAAGTATTATTTGTTCGGTAATTGCTGAGAAGAAACCATCCATAATTATTCAGTACCTGCAAACGCTGGCAAAAGAATTTCAAACATACTATCAGTCATACCAGATAGTTGATGACTCAAATCACGAGCTCACAAGGCAACGTATTTTCCTTGTTAGCGTTATTAAGAAAGTACTGGGTAAAGGTCTTGCTCTGTGTGGAATTGAAGCTCCCAGTTTGATGGAGAACATGGGAAGTTAGGTTTTTTTGCTAGATTACTGCATCTTCTTGCAGTGCTTTCCGCAGATGGTCTGCTTCCTCATATTCACCCTGCGCAGATAGTCTTTTTCAATTTTGCAAGATCGCCTTTGTTTTCGGATTGTACTTTCTAACTTGGAAGTCAAAACCCATTATTTCGAGACCAAACAAGAAATCGTTAATTGCTATCCCTAACTCAGTTTGTTCTTCTCCATTGTCAATTTTTTTGTTAATAAAACCAAGGCTTTGTTCGAGAATACTTAGCACCTTAGTTGCTTGAAGATTGTTCAGTAAAAGTCTAAGAATCTCCCCCTTTTTGTTATAGCTAAGCTTCTCCCTCTGGACTTTATTGAGATAGAAAAAAAGAGAGATTTTTCTCATGGCATTTTCAATTTTTTTCACTTTGCTTACAGCCTGTGTTATGACTTCCTTGTTTATTTCAATGTCTTCAGTATAGCGACTCCCTAGAAGGAGCATTCTTAGTGTGTTTCCACCATATTTTTCAATGAAGTTCTCTGCTGTGAAATAGTTCCCTTGTGACTTAGACATTTTTGTGTTTTGTGAAAGAACGAAGCCAAAATGGAGCCAGATTCTACTGGGCTCACAGTCATGAGCTGCAATGTACTGGATTCTCTCATTTTCATGGTGGGGAAACAATAAATCTTTTCCACCACCATGGATATCTATTGTCTTTCCTTTGAAAATCCTACCAACTAGCGCTGTACACTCACTATGTCATCCTGGTCTTCCAGCAGATCACTCTGTTTTCCAGTTAATGCCTGTTTCTGTTTTTCTTCAGAGGGCAAAATCTTCTTGCCTTTGTTTTTGTTGTTCACGAATCTTCCTCCCCCTTCCTCTTGAGAGTTTATTGATTAGTTGTTTTGAAAGTCTTCCGTACTCCCCAGAAAATCCGTGGATGTTGAACAAGACACTACCTTCTTCAACGTAAGCATTATTACTTGTCACTAGTTTCCTAATAAGATCTATAATTATTTCAATATTCTCTGTTACCAAATGAAACTCTGGTGTTACAATGTTAAGCTGTTTAAGAACTTGCCTATATTTTCTAAGGTAATGCTGTGCTAGTAAAGTTTCCCTTTTTCCTTCTAACACAGATTGCTTGATAATTTTGTCATCAACATCGGTGATATTTTGTATGTACCTGTAGTCAATATTCTTTTCACGGAGTACCCTGGTAATTATATCAAAGAAGACAACAGGTCTAAGGTTGCCAACATGAACATCACCATAGACAGTTGGCCCACATAGGTAGAAATTAACAGTTCTACCCTTCCTCAGAAAAACTTCCCTACTCTGACTGCTTAGTGAGTCACGGAGGATTATGCTTTCTTCTCCAGGTGAATAATCTTCTTCTCTTAGATTGTTCATAAGAAAACTTTTTTTGGTGTTTATAACTGTAAATAATCTGCTACTGCATACCTTACCTTCCAAAGTCCAGAGCTTCAGTAACTTGTAGCTTGTTTATCATTTTTTATACTTTTCCTAGCTAAAAAGTTACTATACCGAGTTAAGAGAATAGAGCATTTCTAAAACATACTTTATCTTCAGTTTGACATGGTTATCTTGGAAGCTTCAGCTTATAACTTAGATTAATTGGCATCTACAAAAAGAATTCTGTAGAAGTTCTCTTTTCAACCTTTTTGTTCAACTGCTGGTAGCGGGTAATGGGGAGTATTGATTATCGTGGCAGGATTACTTTTAAATGAAAAATTAAACAGTAAACGAACAAAAGAAACTAAGTTTTCAGTAATAATTGAACTCTTCAAAAGAATTGTTAAACATAATAAACTTCTTTTTTTTAATTGTTCGTTACTTGCTATTTTGACAGCAACGATCAACTTTTATGCAAGTTTTCTTACTGACAAGTTGGTTCTTAGTAATGATGGTAGGGATAGTCATGTTTTCTGGGAAACTATGCAGGAGAAAAGGTTTCCTTTTTACTACTTCTTTGGTAAATCTAAGGATTTTAAACTGAGGGAATATGTTCTCTGGTTGATAGTCTACCTTGTGATTTTCAAGGCCACTTTCTCAGTTATGCACTGGTATCTAACAACTTATTGTTGCAATAAAATTGAGAGAGATTTGAAAATTGAGCTCTTTGAAATACTAACTAGTTCTAGTTATGAAAAATCCTCTGAGACATCATCCAAAATGTTAACTCAATTTTCTTCTGACATTGATAACATAGCTTACGATATTTGGACAGTTTCTAATAGATTAATTTACGTTACAGTTTCTATTGTTCTGAATATTCGTTTCATTTTCAAAGGACAGGGGAAGAGTTTTGAGTATGTTTTAGTTTCAGTTATTCTCTTGCTTTTTGCTTCATTGTTTGCTGTGGTTTATCTCCTTTTAAGAAAATCAACCAGTCTTAGCATGGAAGCCAAGAAAAGATATGAAGCGAATAATCGTTTTATCTTTGAGAGAATTTCCAACCTTGAGTATATCAAGAGCGCTTCTAGTGAAGGACTTGAGATGAATAAACTCGATAACCACCTCAATGATACACTTAAAAAAAACCAGCGATCTTTACTCTGAACTACTCTGTTCCGTTCCATTCCTGATTACCTTATAATTCCTAACATTCCACTCTTGTTCGTTTGGATTGTAACCTCGGATTTTTTCAGAGATCAAATTTCTTCCCCAAGAGTACTTGTTGTCTACTTTTTCGCAGTCCGTAGGCTAAACAGTGAGGTAGGTAAAATCTTTAACTCGATTCTTTCACTAGAGGGTCTTTCAGGTAACCTTTCAGTAGTGATGGATAGTATTAACTTTCTTAGTACTAATGAAAGTTCAGTTCACGAAGAGTTCGAAACCTTTACTAGTGGTGATATTACATTTGATAAAGTCACCTTTGCCTATCCTTCAAGAATACAGAACAATGTTATTGAAGATTTCTCTTTTACTTTTAAAAAGGGTAAGAAATACGGCATCGCTGGGAAGAATGGAATTGGTAAGAGTACTATTACTAGAATCCTTTTGAAACTCTACAGAGGATTCAGAGGTAATGTATTAATTAACCAAAAAAACTTGTTAGCAGTAAACACAGAGCAACTTCACCACAATATTTGTAAACTAAACAATCGTCCCTCTTTTTTTAACATGTCGATTGCGGAAAACATATTCTACCCGTTTGCATATAACAAGGATCAGGATCTGAAAAAGCTTATTTATGCAGCTAGGGAAGCACGGGTTTTTAAATTTATTAAGTCACTTCCCGCTAGCTTTGATACAGTTCTTCGTGAGGGAGGTGCTGATCTTTCCGAGGGGCAAAAACAGCAACTTGAAGCAATGAAAGTTTTCATTAAAAACTATGAAATCTACATGTTTGATGAGATTTTAAGTAATGTTCATCCTTCAACTAGGAAAATAATTCTCAGAAACATATTTACAAAAATTGGGGATAAATTGGTTATTGCTATTGATCACCACTATGATATCTTTGCCCATATGGACTATGTGTATACGTTTTCAAGTCGAAAGTTAACCCGCGTGAGACATCCCGGAAAACTTGTGGAAAATGAATTTAAAGCAAAAGCTCCTAGAAACTAATGGAAAACCCGGAAATTATAATAGGAAGACATGTTTCTGTTGCAGCACCTGAGTATTTGTTAGGAGCTGCTAAGGAAGCTTTTTTTAACGAGTATAATGCCTTCATGATTTACATGGGTTCTCCTCGTAACAGCCTCCGTAGTGACCCTTCTCTCTTAAGAGTAGAAGAATTTAAACACTATCTTAGGGAAAAGAACTTGGAACTGAAAAACATAGTGGTTCATGGTTCTTACCTAATTAACCTTGGCAATACAATCAGTAGTCAAAAACTTAACTGGTCAGTTTCTTTCCTAAGAAGGGAGTTAGCTGCAATGGAAGAAGTTGGCCTTCAGACGCTTGTGGTACATCCAGGTAGTTCCCTTGGAGTTGAGCGTAAAAAAGCCCTAATGAATGTTGCCGATTGTTTGAATGATGTTCTTACTACTCAGAGCAAAGTCCGTATTGCCATAGAAACAATGTCTGGTCGAAAGAACGAACTAGGAAGTTCCTTCGGGGAATTGAAGTTCATCCTTGATAACATAGTTCTGAAGGAATTAGTCGGCGTATGTTGGGATACTTGTCACATGTACAGTGCTGGTTATGATATTAAAAATGCTCTTGATGAGGTCATCGGCAAATTTGCAGACGAGATTGGTCTTGAAAAGTTGTGGGTAGTTCATATAAATGATTCCTTCCATGAACTTAACTCCCGGAAGGATCGTCACACGAATATTGGTAGAGGAAAACTGGGTCTTTCCTGTCTACAACTTATTGTTCACCATAAACTCCTGCAGGGGGTAATTAAACTTTTAGAAACACCTAGGAAGGATGGTAGTTATAAGGGGGAGGTGAAAATGCTCCGTCAAACTCCTAACCTTGTTTCCTAACTATTTTTCTATGAGTAATGGTGGTTCTGCAAGTCTTTTAAGATAACAGTAAAAAGTTAGAAAAGCATCAAGTTCATGAATTTCTAGCTTTTTCTGTTTGTGAAACCAACCGCCACCCCTCCCTGCCTTTCATAGTAGGTCATCAACTTTAATGAGACCTTCCTTTAGCCTTCTGCCAAGAAGTTTAATTTCCCCAACAAGAATTGTTTCACATTTTTCTATTGGAAGGATATAGGGAAGGGACTCTATCATTCCGAAGACCTTAAACAAGCTTGTAAGGTCATAACCCCTAATTTTAATGAAGTTCGTTGTCTCATAAACAATATGATTTACTCTTGTTTTTTCACAAAAGTTCTTTATAAAGGTAAAGTGATCCTTCCAGTACTTACTCTTAAAATTTGCGAACCCCTCCTCCCTGGTCTCTGTATCATAAAAAAAGATGCCTGTTGTGCCAGAGCCAGAAGGATCAATAGCAAGGTAACGTTTTGCTTGCATTTTAATCTAGATTGTCTTCCCACTTTCCCAGGAGTCTCCTAGTAGAAGAACTGTCTGTGTACGCTAGCAGGAGTTTTTTGATAATCTCCTTTTTTGTTGTAAATGAATAGATATCCTTGTTCTCTACAATATTAATCAGAACTTCTAAAATCTCAAAAAGTTCAGGTCCCTCATCAAATCTCTCGAAAAAAACACCCCTTCCTGTACTTCAAAGAAGATAAACGTTTTTCTTCGTACATATTTTTTGAATAAGTAGTTGTACCTTAAATGCTAGCACTGACATTGGACTCTGGTCAACTATGACATTGTTTGTCTTTAGTTCGATTACGCAGTTTTCAAATTCTAAGTCAACATAGCTAGCAAATAGACTTTCCTTATAGAAAGAATGGTAAAGCTTTTCACTCCCAATAAACTTTCCAAAGTGATTTTTCTTGAAAAAGTTGATTGTTTCGCCTATTTTTGTAAGTGTCTTGGCACTTAAATTCTGAGAAGAAAAAGTTTGCTCGTCACCGTTTTCAAGGAAGCATTGAATACTCCTATGGAAGATTTTTCCATTGTTAGCTGCTCTAATTAAAACGGATTGCGGAATCTGCTTATTCTCGTATTCAATCTGTTTAAGAATACTAGTTAGGGTACTTGCACTCAACGCCTTCTTTTCACCATAATACGGTCAAAACATACTAGTTGTTGTTGAAAGTTTGATCTTTACTTCTTCATTCTTCATTGGTTTACTGAGTTTCTGCATTTTCATGGGAACCATCTACTATAACTCGCAGCTGTGCGGAAAGACCCTCGCCTACCTTCACCTCTACAAAAAAATCCCCCTTTCTGCGTAGTGGTTTAAAACCAGGAAGATTCTTCTTAGTAATTTGGACATTAAATTTTTCTTTTAGAATTTTGATGATGTTGAGAGTTGTAATAGAGCCGAATGTTTCCCCCTCTTTCTCTTTCAAGAAGAAATTTAATTTTTTCTGGTTGATAACTGTGAAAATCTCTTCCCTCTCCTTTCTTCTTAGGGCTTGCTGTTCACTAAACTTTGTTCTCTGGTACTGAAGTTGTTTACTAATAGTTTTGTTGTAGGCTAGGGCTTTTTGCTTGGGAAAAAGGAAGTTTTCTGCAAAAGATTTTCCAACTTCCTTAACCTCTCCCCTTCTTGCAATTCCTTCAACATCTACAAGAAAAATTACTTCTTCCTTTTTATTCATTAAGGTGGGCATCACCACCCCCACAGGGTATTATTGTGTGTATAGAAATATTTGTCACTCCGGCTCTTTGTTGGGTTTCATAAGGTTTTATGTACCGTATATGACTAAACCTTGTTTGTTTGGGGGTAGGTAGTTCATTCGTTTTGGTCAACTATTGAGTAAGGCATCAGTGCCATTTGTCTAGCTCTTCTTATTGCCTTAGCTACACGTCTCTGGTATTTAAGTGTTAACTTATTGAAAATAGAAGGTATTATTTGTCCCTGTTTGTTTACAAAGTTACCCAGCATTGTAACATTCTTATAATCAATATATTCTATGTTGTTCTTTATAAAGTAAAGATTATTGCCAAATGCCTTGTTTTTTCCTGCTAGACGAAGTCATCGTGACGAGTATCTTTTCATTTTTAGTTGCTTACTCCTAGTTGCTTTTCACTTTCCTGATTAATTCCCCCACTATGCTTCTCCTGTGAAGAATTTTCTGCTTTGGGTCCAGGTTTTCTGGGCTTTCTGTTTTTTTGTAGCTTACTAGAATTTTTTATCTTAATTTTTTTCTCAGTGTCAAGATTAACTGTCATATGACGAACAACCAGTGGGTTTTTTAGAGTTTCCTCAATCTCATTGATTCTTTTACGGTCTGCTTTGAAATTCAACAGTAAATACTCAGCTGCTTTTATTTTTTCAATAGAATATGCTAATTTCCTAACTTCACTTGCAACAGTGAGGCTTTCCGCTAAAACTGATTCTTTAATTCTTTCAACAAGATCACTCTTCTGTTTAGGAGTACAATCTCTCATTATACAGAGAATCTCGTAGTTGCTTATTCTGGTTTCTTCTGGTTTTTTTTCCTTATTCATCTTTACTGATTTCCAAGTGTTTTTTGCTTTAGGGCTATTCCTTTTTAGTACTGCGAATTCAGCACTATTCATATCTACACACTGTGTATGACTAAATAGAACTTAAGCAAAAGGCATTTTAGCTCACCAAGCTATGTTAGCTTTTTTGTATTTACTTTAGTTTTTAGTAAAGACCAAAGAGCTGAATAGCTTTTAGACTGCAAACAGTTACACTTCCTATATGCTATCCTGCATAGTAAGTATGCAAACTCTTATTTCTCTTAGCTGCTTCTAATGGCGGAAGTGAAAGGTTTCGAACCTTCGCACATACTTTTTAGTATGTCTACTGACTTTCCAGGTCAGCCTCTTCATCCACTTGAGTACACTTCCACTTAATAGTTTTTACTCTGTAGTTTTTGTGATGAGTTAGCCAGTTTAATATCATTTGTTCCAAACAACATTTTATTATCTGTCAGCTTTTTGTTAGTATAAGTTTTTTCCAAGTTTTCTAAAATAACATGGATAAGAAAAGTGGGATTAGTTGTAAATAAAAAAGCCTAGCAAAAGCACTCTTCTTGTTCAAAAAATTAAAACTTAATAAAAACAAAAGAAAATTAGGTACTAAACTATAAATTTTTTCTAGTTAGAGATTTTCAATCATCAGTTTCAATGGTAATTGAAAGACACATGAAAGTTATAAGTTTTTACCTGGTTAACTGATAAGGATAGAAAACAAGAAAATGCCAATACGACGAAGCCAACCAAGACCACGACCATCGTCATATCCTTCGTTTTCAGTGTATAATCATTCCTCTTTACCTTATCAATTAAACGACATAGCTCACATACATGGATGCTGAATGGATGTGGTTGGTGATGAGGTAGATGTCCTGAGTCGTGATATATTTAAAGCACGGTGTGAAAATGAAGAGATATATCATCTGCTCAGAATGCATAAGGAAACCTATCAAAATGAACTTACGAACATTATTGCCAATCTAAATTCTGATATAAATAAGATGAGAGCAGAGCTGAAAGAGGAACTAATGAGGGAGTTGCACAAAAACAGCGACAAAGATCATACTGATACGGTAGGAACTGCACAAGACGATACTAACAGCAAGGATAAGGATATTAACAGCAAGAGTACTGATAAGAGTACTGATAAGAGTACTGTTGATCAAATTGTTGATCAACAATGTCAACTACAACCAGAACCAGCTGCTGATATTTCAAAGCAAAGTAATTATCAATAATCATAATAAATAAGAGTGATTAAAAACACTGTTGACACTCACTACTATGTTTTTTTGGAATTACCTCTGCCCTAGTTTACGTTCCCTCAGCCTTTTGATTGTTTGCGAAGAAATTGAAAAGCTAGTGGGCTCTTCGGGGTAGTTAATGAAAAAGGAAATACAGGGTAGCTACAGGTATGGGTTTTTTGTTTAAAAAAATAGCCTATGCTTGTCTGGTGTTTATATTTTGTGAATAAAAAAACAAGAGGCTTTTACCTATAACAACTGGCGTGTCTTCCGCAGATGTAGTTTCTAGGAAGTGCGAATGTAGTTCAACGGCAGAACTTTAGCCTTCCAAGCTAATAATGAGGGTTCGATTCCCTTCATTCGCTCCAGTTACCTCGGGAGTCTCTAAATGGCGGGTATAGCGAAGTGGTTAACGCACTAGTTTGTGGCACTAGGATTCATGGGTTCAATTCCCATTATCCGCCCCAACTTAGGTTAGGATCATGGGCACTATTTATAAAAGTGATTTCAATTCAGAAAAGTTTTACTAGTAAAAAAAAAACTCTTTTCTTAATTGCTACTCCAATTGGTAATCTTCATGAGCTAACACCCCGTGCAGTTGAAACCCTTAGTTCTGTTGATGTAGTAGTCTGTGAAAATACCTTTCTCTGTCTTAAATTACTTCGTGCTTTTGATATAAAGGCAAAAAAAATTCTTCTCTATGATAACATTAAGGAGAAATCTGACTTTAGGGTTGAAAAATTTGTCCATGAACTTTCCTTCTATGAAAGGGTTGCCCTACTTTCAAGTGCTGGCTACCCTCTGGTCTCTGATCCAGGAAGGAAGCTAGTTAGGAAGTGGATTGATGTAGGCTATTATGTAGTACCTATTTCTGGAAGTAGCGCTGTTCTTGATTCCATAGTTGCTTCAGGCTTCTACTACCATAACTTCACATTCATTGGTTTTCTACCGAGAAGAACACATAAACAAAAAACAATACTAAGTGTTTATGCCCAGAATTTTCTTTCGGCATTGATAATTTATGAAACAGTAAAAAGAATTGAAAATACACTCATAGCTATCAGGTCGTGTCTTGGAAACCGTATGATTGCACTTTGCAGGGAGATTACTAAACTTAATGAAGAATTTATCAGGGGAAGTGTTGAGGATGTGATTAAGTATCTAAAGGATAATCTGTCATCCTTAAGGGGTGAACTAGTTATTATAGTTAGTGTTGAGCTAGGCGGGCTTCTTCTCAAGAACAGGCCCCTACGAATTAAGGCATGTAAGAAGTTTTCTACAGGGGATATAAAATAGCTATATTCATCCGGAGAAGATTTTCCATCTGTAAACTATATGGCTCTTAAGCAAGTACTGAAAATGCTAACCTACTTACAACGTTTGCTTATTGATACCTGAAAAACTTTAATTTTTGCAAAGGCAACAAACCCCTTGCTGTACCTTTGTTTATTTATAGATACCTTTACCCTTGTTTATGCCTTTAATATCCTTTATGAAAATTACCAACAAGATATTGAAAGAACCAAAATACTTGATGGATATCCTGTAAACGGGGTTGTTTTTGATAAAGAATTGCTAAGAACAGTTGAGGGAAAACGAAAATACTCTTCTTTTGCCGTCTTCATAGTACTATTTATTCCATGAATGGTGAAGAAAATTGCTGGAACTGATCAGAGAAAAACATAGTTCATCAGTAAAAACAATGTTCATCGTGGGTAAAATGGAAGAATTCCTATGATAATTGCGTTTTTAATGGAACAAAAATACTTCACTGCAGAAACTGGGTGATAATGATAACATAGTAGTATATGATGAATAAGGATAGACAACCGGAAGAAGTGATTAATGATGAGGAGAAGGTTCTCCAGGAGAAAAAAGACCTGCAGATAGCTTCTCTTCATGAAAAGAATCTTCTGCTTACTGCCGAAATTGAGAATGAGAGAAAAGCACATATCAGGGAAACTGAGCAGGCCATAAGGTATGCTAACAAAAAGGTTTTGCTTAAAATCCTCCCCCTAATTGAGAATTACAAACGGGCCCTTCTCTTTGTAGAGAAATCTAAGAATAAGGCAGTTGAAAGTTTTGTTATAGGATTTGAAATGATTCTTAATGATTTTAAGGATAGTTTAAAATCAGAGGGAGTTGAGGAGTATTCTCCACAGCCATACAAGGAAGTTTGGGATAGTAAATCTTGTGAGATTGTTGATGAAGTTGAGAATAACGAGTATGAAAGTGGGGTAATAATGCAGGTTGTTCAGAGTGGCTATTTTCTGCATAAGAGATTGCTCTCTCCTGCAAAAGTAGTAGTTAGCAAAAAAAGTAAGTCCATTTAGTAGCTTATCTGGCTATGCTAAAAAAACCAACCCGTCTTGCTAGTTAAAATCAAAATCCTTCCCAGGGACAACTACTCATAGATCTTTTTGAGTAGATTAATCCTAAAAAAATTGGAAAGAAAACTCTAGACTGTAGCTCCCTCGCTTTTCCTCAGATAACTGGAGTAACTATAAAGGTAGTTTTGGTATAAAAAACATTCTAAAGTGACTGGCTTTATTTCAAAGAAGTCATTCTGGAAAATAAAAGTAAGAAAATTAAAGGGATTGTAAAGTCAAAATGAGTAAAGACAATAGCATCATAGTAGGTATAGACCTTGGTACTACTAACTCCTGTGTGGCTGTAATGGAAGGCTCGCAAGTTAGAGTATTTGAAAACTCGGAAGGTTCCCGTACTACTCCTTCTGTTGTAGCTTTTAAGGATGGGGAAATTATAGTTGGTACTCCCGCTAAAAGACAAACTACTATAAATCCAGAGGTTATTTCCTCAATCAAACGGAAAATGGGTAAGAAAGTTACTATTCGTGGTGGTGGAAAGGATTGAACACCGGAGGAAATTTCTGCCCAAATACTCTCTAACTTAGCTAGAACAGCTGCTGAGAAGTTGGGTAACAAGGTAACAAGGGCAGTAATCACTGTTCCAGCATACTTTGATGATTCACAGCGTCAGGCAACTAAAAATGCTGGGACAATTGCTGGTTTAACAGTTGAGAGAATCATTAATGAGCCAACTGCAGCTGCTCTTGCCTATGGATTGGACAAAACTTCTAAGGAACAAAAAGTTCTTGTTTATGACCTTGGAGGAGGAACTTTTGATGTATCTGTTCTCCAAATTTCAGAAGGTGGGGTTTTCGAGGTTCTTTCAACAGATGGAATCAATGATCTCGGTGGTGATGATTATGATATGAAAATATTTGATCGTCTGATTGCAAATTTTAAGAGAGATCATGGGTTTGACCTTTCAAAGGATAAGATGGCTAGACAGAGAGTTATTGAGGCTGCCCAGCGTGCTAAGCATGAGCTTTCTGGTAATTCTGAAACAGATATCCTTATACCGTTTATCTCTACCAGCGAATCCGGTCCCCTTCATATAAATGAAAAGCTCACAAGAACACAGTTCGAGAAACTAACTGAGGATCTTACAAATAGAACAATTGAAAAAGTCCGTGCTGTTATGAAAGCAGCTGGTATAAAAGCAACTAACATTGATCAAGTACTCCTTGTTGGTGGTTCAACAAGAATGCCTGTGATTTCTGAACACGTTCAGAAGGAAACAGGGAAAACTCCAAGTAAGGAAGTAAATCCTGACGAAGTGGTTGCAATGGGAGCTGCTATTCAGGGTGGAGTTCTTTCTGGTAATGTTAAGGATGTACTTCTATTAGATGTAACTCCCCTCTCGCTTGGAATTGAAACAGAAGGTGGAGTAAACACTATTCTAATATCAAGAAACTCCACAATTCCTACTTCTAAGAAGCAAGTATTCTCCACAGCAGTGAATAACCAGTCTGCCGTTGATATTCTTGTGTTACAAGGGGAGAGACCCTATGCACAGGATAATAAGCGACTTGGTAGTTTCCGTCTAGATGGGATTGACCCTGCTCCTCGTGGAACTCCACAGATAGAAGTTACTTTTTCAATTGATGCGAACGGAATTGTTTCTGTTTCAGCAAAGGATCTGAGGAATAATAAAGAACAATCAATTACAATCAGGGATAGTCAGGGATTAAGCAAGGAAGAAATTGACAAGGCAGTCCGTGAAGCTGAGGAAAATAAAGTTAAGGATGAAGAAGCAAGGGGTAATCTTGAGCTCTTGAACAGGGCTCAGAGTTATGTATACACGTTTGGTCAACAAATTGAGGAGCTAAAAACTTCTTCTGAATTTAACCCAGAGGATCCAAAGTTTAAGGACTTTGAGGAAATGTTCAACTCACTAAATAGGGCTGTTGAAGATAGAAACTATGCACAAATAAAAACTGAGCTTGAAAAGGTCGAACAAATAATGAAGCTTTCGGAAGAGTTTGCAAAACAGAGTAAAACCTCCCAGGAAAGTAATGATGCTGAAAGTCCTGATGTAGAACCTGAAGTTGTAAATGATGATCGCGGCGAAGACTTTGAATAACCTCTGGATTCTAAATCCAGAGGAATTATTCCTCATGTATACTAATGAAAGACTACTATGAAATTCTAGGCGTTGCTAAAAATGCTTCGGCTGAGGATATTAAAAAAAAATATCGTTCTCTTGCCCTAAAAATGCATCCTGACAGACTTGTCAAAAAATCTGATCTTGAAAAAAAAGAAATTGAAAAGAGATTCCAGGAAATAACTAATGCTTACGAAACTCTCTCTAACGAGAAGACACGTAGGCAGTATGATAATGAGAGCAGGGGTGGATTCACCAGTGGCTTTGGAGGGGGTTTTGAAGGCTTTTCTAGTGCAGGTGATGAATCCTCGGTTTTTCAGGAAATCTTTGAAAATTTTTTTCAAAGTGGTAGGAGAGCTAGTTCAACTACAAGAGCGAATACACCGCGCAGAGGCGAGGATATTCTAATATCTGTTGTGTTGCCGTTCAGAAAAGCTGTTAATGGTACAGAAATTACTAGGGAAATAGATTTCCTGTATGCATGTCCTGCTTGTAAACAAACTGGTGCTTATTCAAAGGATCATATTAAAACATGCTCTACTTGTAATGGTAGTGGATCTGTGGAGAATATTCAACGTAGTTTCTATGGTAGTATTCGTACATCAACTGTTTGTAGTACTTGTAAGGGTAGTGGGAAGATTATCAGCAAAAAGTGTGACCTATGTCGTGGTAAAAACTTCGTTACAAGATCGCGTACTGTGGACATCAAGATTCCACGTGGTCTCCAGGTTGGCCAACGTTTAAGAATACCATCAGGAGGAAACGATGGTCTTTATAGCAGTGAAAAGGGAGATATCTTTATAGAGTTTGAAATTGAAGAGAATAGTTACTTCAAAAAGAAAAATAATGACATACATGTCCAGTTACCAATCTCCTTTCTTGATGCTATCGTGGGGAACACGGTCAAGGTTGTGACGATTGAGGGAGTTGAGGAATTGAAAGTTCCCCGCGGATCGCAGTTTGGTGATTGCGTAGTTCTTAGAAACAAGGGCTTCTACACAGGTGTTAGTAGGGAGAACAGGGGTGATTTCTATGTATGGCTGAAAATTATGCTGCCTAGGAAAATTAGTAGTGAGAGTGAGAACACTCTCCGTGACCTCCAGGAGAAATCCCCTTGAAAGCCAAACAGTGATTTTCTGGAAGAAAACCATGCTAAACTTTTGAAGTAAAACAGGTACTTATACGGATAGATGTTAAATTATGGGTTACAGTGTAGAGAACTTAAGAAAACTAAGATCGTTAACTGAAGTTGGTATCAGGGAGTGCATAAGAGCACTTGATGCTAATGGTGATGATCTTTCGGGTGCCCTTAAATGACTGAAAGAGCATTCTTTGTTGTTTAGTAAATCATCGGGATCTGGGTCCAGCAAAAAATCAAACAGGTTCGGGCTTGTAAAAATAAGTAATACAAGAAACAAGATTGTTGCATTTTCATTAAAATGTGAGAGTGATTTTGTGGCAATGAATAGTGTTTTCACTAAGCTTGCTGATGACATTGCTGTTTCACTAACAGAAAAATTTGCAAGTTTCGCAAACTGTTCCCAGGAACAGATAGGCGAGGAACTCAGAGGTCTTGTGAATAGTGCTTCCTACTCACTTAATGAAAAGATTTATATTGAGAAAGTTAGCTTTTTTTCAAAAGAAGAGAATGAAGTATTTGGCCAATATATCCACCATAATGCAAAAGTAGGTGCTTTTGTTGTAGTGGATAAGGGTAGTGAGAAATTAGCAAGAGAGTTATCAATGCAGGCTGTTGCTAATTCACCAACCTTCCTGGCGGTAGAGAGTATTCCAGATGAAATAGTCGCCGCAAAAATGGAGGAGATTAGACAACTGGTTAGTGATGAAAATGCTGGCAGGGAGTCAACAATTATTGAAAGAATTGTTAACGGGAAGTTTGGAAAGTGAACTTCAGAAGTTTGCTTTCTTGAACAGAATGATTTCAGAGAACCTAGTAGAAAAGTAGAGCAAATTCTCCGTAGTGCAAATGCAAACATAAAATACCTATTCTTAATCAATATCAATAACTAGTAATATACTAACTAGTGCTAATAGGGAAGGAAACAATTCGTTAGCAGAAGAACTAGTTATAAGAAGTAGGGAAAAATAATGAAGGAACTTGATGATCTAAACTCTTATCAGAGTGAGGCTGTTCTTAGTACAGAGAAACAGATTTGTGTGATCGCTGGTCCTGGCTGTGGGAAGACAAGAACTCTTGTCGCAAAGGTTATTTACTTACTCAGAAATGAGAAGGCTAAGCCACAAGCAATCTTACTCCTAACTTTCTCGAAAAAAGCAATTAGGGAGATCAAGGAGAGGATTTCCAAGCGGCTGGGAAAAGTCTATGCTTTCTGATTAAATATTCATAACTTCCACTCTTTTTGCTATAAGCTGTTACATGAAAATTCTCTACTTTTTGGTTTCCAAAAAAACTTTCCTGTATATGACCGAAATGATCAGGAAGCTTCAGTAAAAAGAATTCTTCGTGAGCGTTCGCAGGTTTTAACAGGCCGTGATTTTAGTGACTTAATGAACAACATTTCCTTATGTAAAATAAGAAAAAACTATACTGAGTTTCTAAAAGATAGTAATCATGAAGATTTTCTGGTGTATAAGGATTATGAGAAACTACTACGTAGAGAAGGAGCTCTTGATTTTAATGACTTACTTCTCTATGTTCTTAATGGTTTGAAGGATAGTAGAATTCTCAGGGAGATTAGTTCTAAATTTACAAACATTCTAGTTGATGAATTTCAAGATGTCAATGAAATTCAGTGGGAAATAGTTAATTTACTTATAAATAATGAAACGAAGGTTTTCTTAGTTGGTGATCCTAACCAGTCAATTTATGGTTTCCAGGGGTCTAGTACTCATCTGATTTCATCTCTAGTTAAAAACAACGACTGAAAAAAGTTCTTTCTTAGTGTTAACTATCGCTCTACAGAGAATATTGTTAATTTATCAAATTTATTTCTTAAGAAAAATAGTGATTCTTTGCTATTCAATCCATTAGAAACTAGGAATGCAAAGGGGGTTCCTGTCGAAGTGATCAGGAACTGTTCACCCAGGTTTATAATTAGAAAAATTCTCTACTTAGTTGAGAATCAGAAAGTAAAACTTAGCTCAATTGCCCTTATATACCGTAATAATTACCTGTCATCATTTATTGAACAAGAGTTACTTTCTAATAATATTCCTTATGAGATACTTGGCTCTTTTAAATTTATTGAGCGTGAAGAGATAAAAGATGTTCTTGCATACTTAAAAACCATTGCTTTTCAAAACGAAAGTGATGCATTTTTCCTGAGAGTTCTGAAGGGACTAGTTGGCGTAGGTCATAAGCTTATTGAAAACATTGAAGATGCTAGTAGAAAGAATGGCTCTGGCATCTTTACCTACCTCAGTGCACAGTTTTCTACTGTTTCTCAACTAGGGTATAGAAACCTGAAGGTGAGTAGATTACAACAAGAAAGTCTCCTAAATATTGTTAAATCAATGAACTACCTAATTGAAAGGACTAAGCAGAAGAGTACCCTAGAGAATTTTGTTGGTGACCTGCTCCAGGAACTTAATTACTTCGTGAGACTTGAACAAAAAACTAATCCTCTCCAGCGGAAAAGGAATGTTCAACAGTTTTTAAATCTTATTAGAGAATGGGAAAAAGAACGGGTGGTTGATAAAAGCGAATCTCTCTGTGATGTTCTTGGTGATTTTTTGCACTACTGCTCTATCGTTTTTGAAGATAGTAACTTTCAAACTAGAAAGAACAATCTTGTTCTTTCTTCTGTTCACCAAGTAAAGGGTCTTGAGTTTGACTTTGTTTTTTTTCTCTACTTAGATCATAACATTCTTCCCTACAAAATATCAACTGACCTAACTGAGGAAAAAAGACTTTTCTATGTAGGTATTACAAGAACGAAGAAATCTCTATACCTTGTAAGTAACAGTAATATTCCCTCTGTTTTTTTCGATTCCTTACTGGAAGAAAATCACTAGAAATTGTAGAACATTTACAAGTAGATTGATCCTATCTACAGGTGCAAAGTACAAAGTTGACCGGAAAATAATAAAAAGGACATAAGTCGGTACATGGTAGCAGAGTTTGTCATGCAAGTTGGTAGTATAGCTGTCTACAACTAGTAAGGAATGTAGTACTCCAACTTTAAGTGATAGTTCTATGAATCTTGTAAAGTTTACTGACATCCAAAAACTAATAGTCGATTTCTATCTCTTAGTAAAGAAGGTAGACTGGAGAACTGTTTTTATATAATGAAAGTCAACAAAATGATAGGAAAACAAGCACTTGTTAGTGAAATAACAAAAAAATTAAGAAGTCTAAACAATTTTAAGAAAGAAGTAAGGGTTGAGGAATTCATAGACTCCTTCCTTGAAAGTTTGGAGGGTTTTTTGGTTTCTGGCGAAAGAATAATCTTCCAAAATCTCTTTTCGCTTAATGTTGTAGTTAGGGGGGAAAGAAGGGGTAAAAATCCGAGAAACGGTGAGGAAATTATCATTCCAGAACGTAAATCAATTGGCCTAAGAATAAGTCCTAATCTAAAAGAAAAAATAAACAAGTCAAAATAGATCTTTCAGAAATATTCGTATTCAAAAGACACTCTTTACAACAAAATGAACAATAATCAAGAGCCATTAACAATAACGGACTTTCGTACAGGTATTTATTTTTCACTGTGGGAGATTGTGGTAATTGTTATTCGAAGTATATGGTACTCCCTCATAATCCTCTTAATTCTTAGAATTACTCATGTCTATTATTTACCTAAAGTTGTGTCGACTCTAGAAGAAATGAAAACGAAGAGGCGATAGGGATTCGTGTTTACTTCAACTAGAAATGTCCGGTTATGAACAGAATTATCCTAGGTATGAGAAAAGGGAATTTTCTATAGGGAGCCTTGGGGAACTAGAAAGTTTTACAAAATGAGTTCTATCTTTCCATGATAAGGGATCGTTTCTATATATTAGTGGGGATCTCGGGGTTGGAAAAACAACTCTAGCCCAATTTTTGTGTTCTGAACTTGGTATTAGAGAGAGGGTTACTTCTCCTACCTTTACTATACTGAAAAGTTACTGGTCAGGGAAGAAAAATTGTTTTATAAATCATTTTGATTTTTTTCGTATTGCATCGGAGGATGATGTTGAAGCGTTCTGTGATATTAAGAATGAAGGTATAAACATCATTGAATGACCAGAAAGAGCACCTCTTTTTTCTGGTGGTGGTAGCATAACAAGAATAAAAATCTTTTTCTGTCAAAACGGTAGAAGGATAGAAGTTCTCCGTGCACTCTAAAAAATACTTTGATTACGTGATTTAGTAATAATTCAGTAAAGACGGTTAGTGGATGAATTTAGGATACTAGGATACGCATTAAAAAATTCAGAAGTGCTATGAAAAAATCAAAAACAAAAAGACTTAGAAAACATGGCTTTCTCCGCGCAGATCGGAAGAATGTTCTTTCAAAAAGAAGAAAGAAGGGAAGATGGTCTCTGACTGTTTAAAATTGTATTCTGGAATTAAAGTAATAAATAATGTCTGTCCACAGTCAACGAACTAGTAAAGATCTAGTTACAGCGAAAACTAACAATAAATCAGTAAAGAGAAGTGATTATTTAAGGATTAAATTTCTCTTTGAAAAATGAAGAAATTGGCTTCTCTACTTTACGCTTGGGTATGTTATTTCCTTTGTAGCTTGGTTGAGTTTTTTCGTAAAGATCACAAATTTCCTTCTTATTGCAAGTGATCGTTTTGATCAAATCTGCTCTAACAGTAGTCCGAGACTAAGAGTGTTTGTTAACTCATACTGACTGTTTCCTATTGTGTTGTTTATAATAATAATGAGGGGTCTAGTTTTTTGCATTGATGGGTTTGTTTCCGCTTCACTAAAATCTCCTTTTGGTCAAATTACTTATTCAATAAACAAGTTAGGAATTAGAAATTCAGAGTCAGATGAAATAGTTACAATCTTAACAGAGATTAACGAACACTTTAAAGAAACTTTTAAGAAGTTTGGTGTTTTTAAAATAGCAGTTGATCTTTTTCATATTTGTAATTCGCTGATGTCAGCAAAAGAGTCGAAAGACCAACATAAAGAGATGATTCCTAACATTGCTTTCCTAGAAAATAGGAGATTTCCACAATATACTGAATTTTTCACAACACTCAGTTTGTTCATTCCAATTATCATTGCTCTCTGAAGGATTGAAGTTGCTAAAAAACTTATTGAAAAGTTAGAAGTTGGAGATGATTAATAAAAAAGTGAGGACTCGCTTTGCTCCAAGTCCAACTGGAAGTTTGCATGTTGGTGGCGCAAGGACTGCTCTCTTTAATTACTTACTTGCTAGGAAAACAGGGGGTTCTTTTGTACTGCGGATTGAGGATACTGATCAAGCAAGGAGTTCTGATCAATACTATTTTGAACAGTATAACGATCTAAAGTGGTTGGGTATTTTTCCTGATGAATCAGTGTTTGACGGTGGTGACTTTCAACCCTACAAACAAACAGACCGGGTGGCTATTTATGAACAGTTTTTATCAGTTTTGCTTACTAAGAAAGTTGCTTATTACTGTTTCTGCAGTAAGAGTGAACTTGGGAAGGAACGTCGTGAATACGTAGCTAACGCAGGGCGTTCAAACTATAAATATTCACGGAAATGTCTATCTTTAACAAATGAGGAAGTTAACTCTCGTTTGCAAATGAAACAGCAATATTCAATAAGGTTTTTTGTTGATCGGAAGAAAAACTATTCTTTTAATGATCTTATTCGCGGCGAAGTGAATTTTAATGGTGAAGATATCGAAGACTTCATTATTTGTCGTGAAAATGGAATACCACTCCTAAACTTCTCAGTTACGATTGATGATCATCTGATGGAAATTAGTCATGTACTTAGAGCTGAGGAACACCTCTCAAACACTGCGAAGCAAATTGCGATATACAGAAGTTTTGGGTGAAACCCCCCTCTTTTTGCCCACCTTTCAATTATTTTTGACAAAGAGGGGAAGAAAATTTCAAAGCGTAGTAAGGGAGCTAAATTTCAGACAATTAAATCACTTAGGGAGTTAGGATATCTTCCGGAAGCGATTGTTAACTGCCTCACTTTCCTTGGTTGGACAAATGATTCAAACAAGGAATTTTTTAGTATGCAGCAGCTAGTAGGTGTCTTTAGGATGAATAATTTTAATCTAAGGTCTCCTATGTTGTCAATTGAAAAGCTTAACTGGTTTAACAATTATTGAGTTAGGAACATTGAACCAGTTCGCTTTGGTAATACTGCCTGGTCTTTTCTTCAGAAGTCGTTCTTCCTTGATGAAACACAAAAACAACGTTCAGTAGAAATTGCAGGGTTATTCCGCGAACAACTAAAAAACTTTGCAGAGTTACCTTCCTTAGCTGAATTCTTTTTTAATTATAATTCGGAGGAATTTATCATTGTAGAATGTCTACGCCTAGTAATTGAAGACTTTGCTTCAAAACTTCTGCAACTTGATGAGTTAGACGAAATAGGAGTTAATCAACTTCTCAGGGAAACCATTGTTGCTAGCAAAGTTGTAAAGAAGGATTTCTTTTTAACTTTAAGAAGAGTTCTTACAGGAATTACAAAGGGTCCTGAGCTTCCTAGAATAATAGTTGTACTTGGGAAGGAAGAGTTACGAAGAAGATTAAACAGGCATAATTTTCTACTTACTAGTAGTTAATAACAAATTCCTTGGATGAGGAAAGATTACTTTCTCTCCCTTAGAAATAAAGGGGATCTTTTGTATATAGTGGCTCTTTCGGGTGGACCTGACAGTACATTCCTTCTCTACAAAATGTATAGTCTTGGCCACAGAATAGTTGCTGCTCATGTAAACTACGGAAAACGACATGATAGTTTTTATGACGAGGAACTAGTTACTAAACACTGTAAAGAGCTCTCAATTAGACTGTTCATTGAAAGAGCAAATGACTACAAGAAGGGTAACTTTCAAGCTGCTGCAAGGGACTTACGTTATAAGTTCTTTTCGCAGGTTGCTGAAAAACTCTCTAGCGAAGGATTCAAAATCGGAGGGATAGTTGTTGCACATAACTTTGAAGATTTGCTAGAAACATATTGGCTGCAGAGAGAAAGGAAATCTCTAGTTAATTACTGGGGTTTGCCAGCTCAGTCACAACTTGGTAAATGGTTTATTTTTCGCCCGATCATTAGCTTCAGAAAGAACTCAATAGTTAAAATTCTTACACAAGAGGGAATCAAGTACTCAGTTGATTATACTAACGATAGCACAGTCTATCGTCGCAATGTAATTCGTAAAGAGATCTTTATGCTTAGTGAGGAAACAAAGAGTCTTCTCAGTAAACAAATTGGGGAAGAGAACTTCCTACTGTTAAAAAACATTAAGGAAGTCAACCAGAAAGTTAGAATACTTCTCAGTGGTAATGTTTTTAATATAGAAGATGAGGAGTGACTACTAAGTGGAACTGAAATAAAACAGAGAATAATCTACACTTTACTTAATAGTTTTTCAGAAGGCAAGTTTTTCTCCCGTAAAAAGAAAGTAGTGGTTGAGGTATGTAAACAACTTCAAAGTAGAAAAGAGAAGTTTACTATAAATATTGGAAATGAATTAACAATATTTAAACTAAAAAAGGTAGTAATTTTTGTGAAAGGGGAAAAGTATCAAAGACTCCTCTAGTAGAAGAAATTAACTATTTACAAAACAAGATTTATTACCTCTACTGCCAAAGGCTACAGGAAAGATGGTAGATTCGCAGTACTTGGGTTAGTTAGAAAGATTTTTAAATTTCTCCCGTTCATTTTCTTTTCCTTGGTTTACCTTCTTCATTTCGTACTGTTGATAGCATTCTTTTTGTTGTTAATACCAGCATAGCAGATAATGATTTAGGAATGAATGCGGAGTGTTTTTCCTACCTATTCCGAGATTCTATCCTGTGATGATCATCCTAGTTATTATTGGGGTAACCTATGATAGTTACTGGAAACTTTATTTTAAAAAAAATTATCCTGCTGGAAATAGGTAACTAGTTTCGTAAAAAAAGAGGGAGGCATCTAGTGCTTATAAAAAGTAAGTAAAAATAATTTTGAAGAAAAGGTAGCGAAATGAACTTCTCTTTGAAAATTTGGAAAGTTCATAAAAAAACAAAAGCTGGAAAATGCCAAGTGGTTGAAACAGTTTTGTTTTTCTGTGGATTTTCTAGAGGAAATAAAAGGAAAAAAAAGTAAATGGCAAGTAGAAGAGGTGTCTATAACCTTTGAATAGAGTATGACAACTTTCTCCGTTCTCTTCACCTAGAAACTCTGGAAAAACAGTCTGAATATAGTAGAAAGAAACGCTTCTTTAACTACTTAAAGAAGCTTCCTATTATTTTCTTTGCTTCATTATTGACCACCTTGACTTTTCAGTTTTTCATCAACCCGAACAAACTATTCAATAGTGGTTTGAGTGGAGTAATTCAGGTAGTAACGAACTATTTTTTCGTAAAAAACGGAGTGGGTGAGCAGAACAGGATAGTTTACTACTATGCTATTGTTCTACTGGTTAATTCTTTAATTGTGTCTGTTATTCAGTTCTTCTACCCGTACAACTTTGAAATAAACTCAACTGCTATTTTCTATGTTTTTTCCCAGTTTATCTGGAGTAGTATTTTTCGCCGTTATTCCCTACAGAAATACTTTTTCAGTCGTTTCTCTGCACAGAGTTGGAGTAATTTATCTTCACTTAATCAACTAGGTTTAACGTTCCCGTTCTACATAACAATTGGTGTCGTTTCAGCAATAATTCATACGTATGGTTATAATTTAATTTACCGGGCAAAATCAACACCTGGTGGATTTGAGATAATTACTTCTACTCTTGCCCAGGATAAAAAAGAGAAAGTCTCAATTGGCTCTTTAAACAAATTGTTTGCTGTCTCTGTTATCCTTTTCATCACAGTCTTCAATTTTCTTGTTGTAAATGATAACATCCAACTAAAAACAAATGAATTAATTGATTTGATTAATAGTAATATGCATACTATTCTGAATAGAGAAAACAGAGAAAACCAAATGATAATTAAAGGTAGAGATGGCCTTGATTCATTTCTGAAAAGCTTAAATGGTGAAAAATTTGATAACGTAGAAAAACTTAACATTAGGGAGCTCCTGGAAAACTGGTCTGGAGATCATTCTTTTGAAAAGTTACCAGGAGGGATTTCTACATACCTTGAAGATGATAAGAAAATACTGCAAGTATTTTCTCAACTTGAAAAAGCGAAAAAAGCCAAGCTTTGGGGTTTATGGAAGGAACACAAAAAATGGAACCCAGAGAATAGTAAGGTAGTTACAGAAAATGAAAAAGAAGAACTCCTCTTCCTCTCTCATATAAGAGCAAGAACTGAAGAAGTAAAGAAAAACACTTATGAGAAAAGTTTTCTAGGATACTTTAAGTATATTACAAATGATGAAAAACTCTGGGCTAGCTTGATTTATATTTTCTTTTCTTCATACTTAATAAACCAGATCTTCCCCAAGAGCAAAACTGTTCTTCTAACAGTGCTTTTAGAAAGTAGTGATAATCTGGGCAAGATGTTAAGCATTCTACAAAAATATAGCCCAAGCTATTTTCAAGTTCTCTCTAAAAAGGGAGAGAGAGAAGAAGAGAATTATTTTCTTTTTTGTTCAATTACAAAGTGGAATTACCTGCTTCTAGCCAATGAAATTAGCAAATTTGGAAAGATTTCAGTTAACATACTTGATGAATCGAACTAGGGTAATTATTGAAAGCATTAGGGACACTGAGAATTTCAATAAGGCATTTGTGCACACTTCCTTTCAAAATGAAATGAAACTTGATTTCTCCTACGAATCCCTAGAACTTCTTGGTGATAGTGTGCTTAATTTTTATACAACTCTCTTTATCTACAATAAGTTTCCGGAGTTTTCAGAGGGTCAGATGAGTAAACTAAAGCAACTAATGGTCATGGAGAGCACGCTTGCGGAAATTAGCAGTAGAATTAATCTTCACCACTACTTGAAACTCGGTGAGGGTGAGAAAAAAAATGGTGGGATTACAAAAACTAGTATTCTTGCTGACATTTTTGAGTCATTTATTGGCGCTCTATATCTTGAAAAGGGTGGCCGAGTTGTGTTTAACTTTTTAAATGGAACTCTTTTCAGATGATCACGGGGTAAGGAAATGTTGATATGGGACTACAAAACAAAACTGCAGGAATATTGCCAATCTGAAAAGAATAGTGTAAAATATACTCTGATTTCAACTGATGACTATAAACATGAGAGGCAGTTTCTGGTTGAAGTTAGTGATTTACTTGGTAAATTTACAGCAAGGGGGTTTGGGAAAACGAAGAAAAAAGCTGAGCAGGAAGCTGCTTACAAGGCAATGAAGGAACTTAAACTCCCTGTAGGAGAGCAGTAAAAATAATGAAAGAATTATTTTTTAGTTTGGTAAGTAGAAAACTCTTCATTGCTCTCCTGGAAAGTGGTAAGGTTATTAGAATAATTTGTGAGGATAATTACCATAGGCATTCAGAAAATTTTATCTTAAAAGTGAAAGAAATCTTTGATGGCATATCTTTTCTCGTAGGCGATCTTAGTAAAGTGTTTTTTCTTACTGGACCTGGGGGGCAGACTGGTGAAAGGGTTAGCTTTTCATTTGTGCTCGGAAGCCTACTAAGTAACCCCGTGCTAAAAGCTTTTTCATTAGATAGTCTTACATTCCAGGCAGTTGCTTCTGAAAGGTGCTTGAGCGTTGTCAGTACAGGGGAAAAAAGTAAAAAATACTTCTTTGCTGTTTACCAGGGTAACAGAGTTCTTTTTAGGAAAGAAAAAGTCGAGAAAGAGGAGTTTGAAAAAGTAAGGGAAATGTTTCCAAACCTAGTAGTAAGAACTGACCTTGAGGAAACTGATTTTCTTCGTAATTTTCTTGTTTCTAAAAAGGAGTTTAGGGCTTTCGAAAGTGAACAACTAGTCGGTTTTTAATGAGAAAAGAAGGGGGCATATGATGAGAATATTGGCAATTGGTGACATTTTCGGAAGAACAGGAAGACGGGTGGTAGAGGAGTTGTTAAAAAGAATAAGGAAGGACTATAGGATAGATTTGGTAATTGCAAATGTTGAAAATGCAACCCACGGTAGGTCAATCTCTCGTTCACACTACCTTGCACTAGGTGCAGCGGGGATTGACATAATGACCTCTGGTAACCATATCTTTGCGCTTGAGGAAACAAGGCTCTATATTGATTCCTGTCAGAATCTTCTAAGACCTTTGAACCTGAATCCCTTTCACCCAGGTAATGGAACTTACCTTCTTAAATTTCAAGACAGAAAAATAAGAGTAACAAATCTGATTGGGAATTCTTTTATGCAATTTTCAGAAAATCCCTACTTTTCACTTGAAAGGGTTTTGTTGATGGAGAATGCAGACATTCATATTGTTGACTTTCACGCGGAAGCAACTGCTGAAAAGTTAGCCTTTGCCTGATATTTTGACGGAAAGTTAAGTGCTCTGTATGGTACTCATACTCATGTGCAGACTGCTGATGAAAGAATCTTACCAAAGGGTACAGCGTTCATCACCGATATAGGAATGACCGGACCCCATGATGGAATAATTGGTGCGCAACCTGGAGCAATTATTCAGAGGTCCAAGTATGGTTTTGCTGCAAAAATGGAACCTGCTGAGGATGCTGGGCAGTTTAATGGAATTATTTTTGAGTTTGATAACAATAACAATGCTAGTTCAATGAGAAGGCTTAGCTTCGCTCGTAGGGACTATGAGAAAGAATTAAGAACCTTTCTCACTGAGAAAAAACCAGCAAGTTAAGTTCTAGTTGTTATTTCTAAATAAACTTTTAATTTTTCTTACGAGATATCTAAATATTACGTAAAAACCTATCACCATTGGAATTATAAGTGCTAGGAGGGAAATAAAGTAAATCCCCTTGTTCAAATCAAGATTTATCCAGTCAGATTGTTGGTCAACCTTAGGATCTAAATCATTGTTTTCTTCTGTGCTCTCTTGATTAGGAGAATCCTTAACTTCTTCCACACTAGTCCCATCCTCATTCTTTGATTCTGTAGGTTCATTTTCTGACTCCTGCTTGGATTCCTTTTTCCCTTGGTCATCATTAGTGTTAACAACTTCTTCACTGGTAGATTTTTCATGTTGGTAGTTGTCTCCTTCGTGAGAATCTTGGTAGCTTCCAGCCTTAAAGAGATCAAGAGGCGTAGATTTTAATTCGGATCCTTTCTTTTCAGGAGACGCGGATGCAGCATCTTTATGCTTTATAGACCCTCCTTGATCTGAAAAATCTTTAGTATTACCTATAGGATCTAAGTTTTCCTGGTTTTCATTTAATAATTGGTTTGAGAAAAATGGGGAAGTACTAGTTGGAAATTCTTGTTGTTTTTCAGAGTTTGTATTGTTTTTACTGTTTGTATTTTTGTTCATGGATCTACTTCTTGCCTTATGATTTTTTTTCCAGTTCTTTTGTGATTCTGCTCGGTCAAATCGATCAACACTACTGCCTGTGCCACTAACCGAACCCTGATGACCTTTATGATTGTTTTGTGATTTCATTATTTACTACTCATTTTTCTCTAATATTTTTAAACTACTAATGATAATTTCTATTTTAAGTAAAATCTAAACAAAACTAAACACACTGTCCAAGCACAGAACTAGCAACTGAAATCGAGGTTAAATTAAAAAGTAAGGGGACTAGGATAGTTTCTTTCTACTAAACTAAACCATTTTGTGAAAGGAAAGCTTTTAAAATTTCTTAGATGTGCATGCGAAAAGTAGCTTCTGTAGGAAAGTAATTACGGTTAAACAGTTTAGGGGACTAACTTAATGAAGTTCATTGATGAAATTAGTATAACTATTAGGGCAGGGTCGGGAGGTGACGGACATGTATCTTTTCTACATAGTCATCTAAATCCCCTCTCAGGACCTGATGGTGGAAATGGTGGGAGAGGGGGTAGTGTTTACTTCCGTGGGAACTCACAGCTGAACTCATTCTACAAGTTTTCTACCAAAAAAAACTGGTTTGCTCCAGATGGTGAAAACGGAAAGAGGGGACTAAAAACTGGTAGAAGTGGCAGCAACCTCTATATAGAAGTTCCCCTAGGGACAATTATCTATATGGCTAGTGAGGATAGTGTTGATGTACCGGTTGCAGAAATTGTAGAAGAAAATCAGCTTTTTCTTGCTTCAAAGGGTGGTCAGGGTGGTCAGGGCAATAGTGCGTTTGCTAGTTCAGTGAACCGTACACCTCGCTATGCACAAAATGGTGTAAAAGCTAAGGCTCTCCGGATTAGACTCGAACTTATAGTAATTGCAGATGCTGGCCTACTTGGTCTACCCAATGCAGGAAAGTCGACACTTTTAAACTCTCTTAGTAATGCAAATTCCCGTTCTGGTGATTATGCATTTACAACACTCACTCCGCAACTTGGGGTTGTTACTGGAAGTAGGCTCAAAAAGAAAATACTCCTAGCAGACCTACCTGGAATTATCGAAAAAGCATCTGAGAATAGGGGGTTGGGACTCAGATTTCTTAAACATGTTAAACGTTGCAAAGTGCTTATTCTTGTAGTTGATTCGACTAGTGAGCAACCACTTAGGGATCTTCAAATTCTCCAGAAGGAGTTAGCTGCTACCAATTATGAGGAATCCCAAAAAGAACAACTAGTAGTCTGGAACAAAATAGATCTCTTACCAGTGAACAGTCTTAACCAGATAAGGCAAACTTCCCAGAAACTAAAAAAAACTCATTCTTTCTTTATTTCAGCATTGAAGAGTGAAAACTTAGAGGACTTGGTTGGTGTGATTGATAACATTGTTGAGCATGCGAAAAGTAGTCATTTTCTACTTCCAGAAAAGCTTTTACATAAGAGCTATGATTTTACAAGTGATCCGGTTGGACTGCAAATAAGGAAGTTAAAAAATTCCTACTGGAAGGTTTCTGGTCCGTATATTGAAAGAGTTATACACCAAACTAGAACTTCCTCACTTCAAAAGGAGATTTCTAAGCTACTTAGTGTTGAATCTGCCAGAAGTTTTTTACTAAGAGCTGGTGTGAAGAGTGGTGATGTTCTACTAATTAATAATGAAGAGTACTTCTGGAACCGGTAAAGATGTATGCTAAATAGAATACCAGGGAGCTATTGGAATGAATAGTCACAAAAATTTGACTTACATTAATGTTCAAACTAATTGCAATCTTTCTTTTTCATTGTTTACAATTGATGAGCTTGTAGCTTATTCAGTTACTAATGGAGTTGGGAGCCTTGCACTCTGCGAGAGCAACCCCTATGAGTTTTTGAAGTTTTACTACTTGTGTAAGAATTCTGGCATAAAACCAGTCTGGGGATTTAAGAAAGTTGTGAACTATAATAATCAACAACTAATTGTCAACTTTTTCCCCCGTAAATATTCAGAGTACAGGGAACTAAACAAGTTTTTTTATGAACAGGAGGAGAATGGAACTATTAGTTCATCCTCACTAGAAAAAATGGTTTCTAAGTGCCTACTTGTTCTAGAAGTTCGTAGTTATGAAGAAATTTCTCTAGCTACTAGACTTGAATCGGAAGTCTTACAGCATCCCGGTGGAAAAAGTTCGCAGGATATTTACTTTGGGTTAAACTTCTTTCCAGGTAGAATTGAAGATGTGGTGGTAAATAGTGTTCGGGCAAACACACTTCCCTTCTTCTCAGTTAAAAGCTTCAACTGGGATGATCATAACCTACTGAATCAGTTAGGAATGACTAACTTTGTAAGTGGATTTACTAATGCATTCTTCGAATCAGTACCCTATCTAAGTAGAGCTGAACTGTCAGATCATTTTACCTCCTGCCTCGGTGAAAGTCCCATGAGAAGGAGTTCTGCCCAGTTTTTTAATCACTTATTTATTAATCTCGAAAACTTCTTGTCAAAAATTAGCCTGCTTATAAAGAAAGGTTCATTCACTGAAAAGGAAGAGGCATTTAGACTACTTAAGCAACAATGTGAAGAGAAACTAGACCGCTTAATTAGCAGTAAAAAAAAACTCTCTTACTCCAGAACTCTTGGTGAAGAATTAGCAATAATTAAGAAGAGAAACTATGCAAACTACTTCCTTGAACTTGCAAAAATAGTAGCAATTTTCTCAAAGAATGGTATTGAAACTGGACCAGGAAGGGGGAGTGCAACTTCCTCTCTTGTTTCATACTTACTAGGTCTCACGTTGATTGATCCTGTTCAGAATCAACTATTCTTCTGGAGGTTTTTAAATGAAAAGAGAACTGACTTTCCTGATGTTGATATTGATGTAGGAAACCAGGAAGCTGCTCTGCGTTTAATTGAAAAAGAATATGGCCGTCAATCTATTGCAAAACTTATTGTGAAGAAGAGGATTGGGTGGTACGCAGCTGTTGTTGCAAGTTTGAAAACTTTTGGTGTTGAAGAGGAAGATTTTGTTTTTATTGAGGAAAATATTTCAAGATTCCTGAATACCCAGGAAAATGGAGCTTCTTCGCTAAAGACTAGGTATTTCTCTGATAAATATCATAAGGCGTTTACACTCGCTAGACGTATTTATCTTCTTTATAGTGGAATAGCACCCCATCCTTCAGCGATTGTAATTTCAAACACAAAACTTAGTGAAAAGCTCCCAGTAAGGGATAGGGGAGAGTTTCCACTCTGTCTCTATCAACAAAAATATATTACGGAACTTGGTTTTAAGAAATTTGACTTTCTTAGCCTCACAGAGAGTCTTTCATTTGTTAAGTACATAAAAGAAGAGAATCCGTCAGGAGTACCAACTTACACAGAACTTGCTATGGATGACAGTAAAACATGAAGTCTTCTTAAGAACTGTCTACTGGTAGGTGTGTTTCAGGTAAACACAAAATCATTTAATGAAATGATTAGTATACTTCAGCCTACGAACTTCACCGAACTTCTGCTTATAATTTCACTCAATAGGCCAGGTGCTAGTATTCTGCCCAGGGAAGTTTTGCAAATTTACCCCCTTAGTGAAGCAGGAAGGGGGAGACAATTTGAGTCTAGGAATATAAATGAAATACTTTCCCCAACTTATGGGCGAATTGTCTTTGAAGAGCAGGTTAGTCAGCTTTTATCATACTGCCTTAGCATTGATTTTGCGGAGGCTGAACTTCTTCGTAAGAATCTGAAAACAATTATCAATGATGATAGCCGCCGGAGGAGGTTTAAGCTTGAGTTTATTCTGAAAACAACTAGGAAGTTGAAATCCTTTGAAAAGGATATTCTCTGGAAAAAAATTGTTAAGAGTATTCCCTACCTATTCAACAAAGCTCATGCTACTTCTTACACATACCTAACTTATTACACTGCATATCTTAAGGCAAATTTTTTTACTGATGCTCTTAGCTACTTTTTGTGTAGAAATGTTGGTAACTACAAGTCAACTATCCTTCTTTCTGAGGAAGCAGTTCTGATGGGATATAAGCTGGAAACTCCCGATGTTAATATTTCATTCTGGGAGTGGAAAATTGACACTAGGAGGGGGAAAGTCCTAGTAATGGGGTTTTTCCAGTTGGGAAGAAATTTCCACTCTTTCTTCCAGAGGGTTATTGAAGAACGTTCTAAAAATGGTGTCTTTAAAGACTGAAAAGATCTGCTTACTAGACTTTCACAGCATTTCAACAGCCTGGGTACAGAAGACTTAGCTGTATGGATCAGGCTTGGTTTGTTTAGAAGTCTTCCTGCTAGTCAGCAGTGAACAATTCTCCACCTTCCTTCACTTAAACGCTATGCAAGAATAGTAAGTTCACTAGGGACCTCCCCCAATGAGTATTTACCCTTCTTGTTAGCACCAGGGAATGTTTCTACTGAACATTCACTACTCTGGGAGAATCAAAAACAATGGGAGAGTTTCCACTTCTATCCTTCATATCTAGCTCGCTGAAAAGCCTCCTCTTCTAGTAGTCTCCACTATATCAGGGAGCAACTGTTTATTCTGGACAATGATTATCAGCAGTCTGACTGCTCTGAAGAAAGAAAAGTGGAAATACATGCTATTTTGGTAAGTGTTAAGAAGAATAATGATCAGTACCTACTGACACTGCTTCTCTTCAGTTCTGCCCTTGAGGTATTTTGCAATTCTGACTTCTATGAAAAAAACTCCAGCTTACTAGAGGTTCATAATGAAGCTATCTTCACACTCGAAAGTAAAAAGGAGAAATTCAAGAGTAAGTTGTTTGTAAGTGATGTTTCAACTCTCAGTGGTCAGCGAGGAATGTAAAAGATGAACTACCTATGTTTAACCCAGGAAGGGTTTGGCTAAATTTTACTACAGTCTCTGTGGAAGAGAGTTGACTCTATAGTTGAAGGAGTATGTGCTCAGAAAACCTATGAGTAAAAGTTAAACGCACCCTCTAAAACATATACATAAGCATAAAAATACTTCTACAGTTTAGTAACATAGCGGAGTAGAGCAGTTAGGTAGCTCGTTGGGCTCATAATCCAAAGGTCGAAGGTTCGAATCCTTCCTCCGCAACCAAATTGATTACGATTTACTAAGGCCCAAATGGCGGAATGGTAGACGCAAGAGACTCAAAATCTCTCGGGTTAACACCCATGTCGGTTCGAATCCGACTTTGGGTACCAGTCGTGGTATTAGTATTTATAAACTGCTCTTGACAGAGGATATGATCTACTGCCACCGTCACTAAGAGTCCTCTGAATGGTTCTGTAGTGTAGTGGTTAACACACCTCTCTGTCACAGAGGAGATCGCGAGTTCAATTCTCGTCAGAACCGCCATTGTTGTAGTTCAGTAGCTTAGGTGGGTGCTGGTAGCTAGATAGTTTAATAGACTAGGTGAATATCAAATTTGATTTTTCCTAGTGTATTGGTAACTGGGTAGTTTAGAAAAAATGAATAGGAAAAAAATAGTAGTTAAGGTTAAGGGTAGTGGTGAGCAAGCTGAAAAGTCGATGGTGTTTTTCCAAAAGATTACCTCTCCGATAAAGAGAAGGCTACGAAAAAAACTCTACTTTACAAAGAAGAAGAGTAAGAGGCTAATTTAGCTAAATTTCTTCGTTAGATATCGCTAGGAAGTGGGGTGCTATCTTCAGTGTTAAACATAATTAATGAACATAACTATAAGTTGTCTAGTTTTAGGAATGACTCTAAAAAAATTTTCACCCTGACTTTAGAGAAGATTAACCAGTACCAGAAGTCATTGTCCGTAGTGTTCTGTGATGAAAAAAAGATTACTATTCTTAATAAAAAACACCGGCAGCTGAAAAAGAAGAGTGATGTTCTTTCCTTCCCCTCTGACACTAAACTTACTCCTAACTACCTTGGCGATATTGTGATCTGCTATCCTGTTGCAGTTGCACAGGCGATTGAGTATGAACACTCCCTAAGAAGGGAGTTATCCTTCCTTTTTCTACATGGGCTACTTCATCTTCTAGGCTACGATCATATAAAACTAGAGGATGAGATGCTAATGTTTGCATTGCAAGAAGAAATTCTTAACACTCTAGGAATAACGAGGGGAAGTTGCTGCTTAGTTCAGAATAAGGGTTAGGTATCAGGAATGTTTCATTACTTCTGGGAGAAATTTATAATCTGAAAATACTCATCACTGGTACGGAAAATAGTAAGAAATGGAAAGCAAATTACTTACCTAACTGATGACGAGCTGCGGAAACGGGTTAACGACAGTAGGTCGCAACTAAGCAACCTAGAAAGGGGGAGGGTACTAAAATCAGTCCCCGATTCTGTACTTGTTGAGGTCTATGCAATCACGAAAGAGGTAATTTTGAGAAAAATTGGTTTAAATCTCTTTCCAACCCAGCTGTTCGGAGCAATAGTTCTCCACCACGGAAACATCGCCCAGATGAACACTGGTGAGGGTAAAACATTGACTGCTATTCTTCCTGCTTGTCTAAATGCTCTTATGAAAAACACTGTCTATGTTGCAACTGTTAATGAGTACCTTGCTAACAGGGATTGACAAATTTCAAAACCAGTTTTTGACTTTTTTTCCATACCCTCTGCTGTCAGGTTAGCTAGCTTTGATAAAGAACAGAAAAAGAAGGTTCATGAACACCACCAGATTATTTATACGACAGGCAGTCAACTTGGCTTTGATTACCTAAATAATAATCTAATTAGGAAAAAGTCTGAAAAAGTCTCGCTACGGCTTGACTATGTTATAATTGATGAAGTTGATTCTATTCTGATTGATGAGTCAAGAAATCCACTCATAATATCACGTAGTAAGAAGGAAGATTTAGCTGATAACAACCAGGTAGAGAAATATCAGCAAGCATTCAAACTTGCAAAGAGTCTTGAGCGGGGGAATGATTATGTTGTTGAGAAGAAAGAAGAACTAGTTCATCTTACAGAAAGGGGGATTGCTAAAGCTGAAGAATTCTACGCTATTAGAAATCTTTTTGCTTTTACAAATCACCTGCAAAATTTTCTTCTTCTCAGTTCCCTAAAGGCTATAGAGTTATATAACAAGGGTGTTGAATACATTGTTGATAATGAGAAAAAGAAAATTGTTATAATTGATAGTTTTACAGGAAGGCTGGTTCCGAACAGGGTCTACGGATCAGGAATTCACCAGGCTATTGAAGTTAAGGAAAAACTTCCCCTTACTCCCCGTGGAAAATCAGTTGCGACTATAACATACCAAAACTTCTTCCGATTGTTCAAAAAAATTGCAGGAATGACTGGTACGGCAAAGAGTGAGAATGATGAGTTCAGACAAGTTTACGGAATGGAAGTAATTGTTGTTAAACCATACAAGCCACTTATTAGAAAGGATAATAGCGATTTAATTTTCTTTAATAAGAGAAGTAAATACGAAGCTGTTATTAAAACGATCAGGGAAAATTACCATGGAAAAAAACGACCTGTTCTGGTTGGTTCTTCCAGTCTTGAAACATCACAGTACCTTTCAAAATTGCTTAAACTCCTAAGGATTGAACATTCTCGTCTTAATGCTGTAAACCATCGTGAAGAAGCTGCAGTTATCAAAAGAGCAGGTGAAATAGGACAACTAACAATTTCAACAAACATGGCAGGTCGGGGTACTGATATCGTACTTACACAAGAGAGTATTAATAGGGGAGGTCTCCTGCTAATTGGTCTTGAAAGAAATTTCAGTAGGAGAATAGATGACCAGTTAAAAGGAAGAGCAGGGAGGCAGGGGAATCCCGGAACTACACAATTTTATATCTCCCTTGAGGATGATCTGCTGAAGAACTACGCCCTTCACGAAAAGATTGAGGGGCTTCTAGGTAGTAAACAATTAAATGAACTTGCAAAAAACTACCTTAGTCATAAGATGTTTGACATACTGGTTTCTGAACCACAAGAAACTATTAAGAATTTCAACTCAAGTATTCGTAAGTACACTCTTGGCTATGACATTGTAATTAATAAACAGCGGAAACTTACCTACGACTACCGTGCGTTAGTAGTTGATTCGGAGGATCTACCAAAGTTGTTCCTTGATAAGAGTACTGAAACTAGTAACTTGGCTAAGGAATTAGAATTATTTTCCCTACTTCATGAAAAACTTAAAAGGGAAGCTCTCAGTAGAATTGACAACTTCTGGGCAGACTACCTAGAGTGTCTTGAAAAACTGCGTAGTGTAATAAGCTTTCGGGTTTATTCTCTTCAAGATCCACAGGATGCCTACTTCCTTGAGAGTAACCGCTTATTCTATAAGAATTACTCAAATACACAAGAAGAAAATAAGAAGGCAACTGAAAGATTTGTCAAATACTTCTCATCTTTCCATAAGTTGTTTGGGAAAACACAGGAAAAAATTTCTCTGGATTCTAAGGTTTTCTAAATAGTTTAACTAGGGAGTTTTATGGTTTTTTACTAGTAAGCTGTTCCTACGCCGGTAAGTCATTAGTAATAACTAATTTTGGTTGCAAAAAAAAGCTATCAGGGCTTATTAAATTTGAAAAATAGATTAAAGAAGGGTAGACTATGGAACAGATTAATAGAAGAGATAGCTCACTAGATAAAGACTGTTTACAGAAGAATGATGATCCTTCATTGTTCTTAACTAATAATGTTCTAGTTAGTAAACTTCCAACTGGCAGAAATCTTCACCCTTCCTTACTTGCAAGTGAATGAAAAAAGAAGAACCTGCAGCTCTGCGAGTTTAGCTTACGTAGTAAGTTTAGTACCCTTGATGGAATTGATAACCCCTCTAAATATGTTGAGAGTGCTGAGAAGAAGAATTACAAAGCCCTACTTATTAATGAGCATAACAATGTACAATCATTCCCTGAGTTCTGAGAGGCAGGTTCACACAGTGAAAAAGTAAGAATTCTCTATGGGTGTGAATTTGAAATGGTTAACCAGGGGGGTCTTAACTTTCTTATCTGTTCTGCCGAACAGCAGAAAAACTCCCAACTCTGGGGCAAACCAGTCAGTGAGATGAGGTACTGTATTTTTGACTTGGAAACAACTGGTCTCTATCCTGCATATGATGAAATTATTGACTTCGCCTATGTTATTGTTCAGAATGAAAAGATTATAGCAGAAGGAAGCTACCTGGTTAAAACAAGCATCAAAATTAGTGACTCTGTAAAAAAACTAACAGGAATTAAAGAGAACGATCTTGAAAAAGCCTCCTCACTTGAAGAAGTTCTTAGTGAAGTTAGGGACCAGTGGGAGAGGAATAATGTTGAATTATTGGTTTCACATAATTTAAAGAACTTTGACTTTCCCTTTTTAAATAAAGCCTGGCAGCGAGTTTTCTCTGAAAAAATTAGGTATCTAGGGATTGACACCCTCCCCCTAGCGCGAGTTTTCATACCAGGAAAGAAGTCTTATAGTTTAGAAAAACTAAGCTCACAGGGAAGGGACAAAATCGAGCAAGTGCACCGTGCTTTTGAAGATACATTACTCTTGAAAACCCTTTTTGAACGGATCACAAAGTTGCTAAAAGAACAGAAGCTGTCAACTTGAAGAGAAGCCTCCCTAGTTAGTCCCGAAAAATACTACTATCGTGGAGCTACAACGCGAGTAATTGCTATAGCAAAGAACAACCAGGGTCTGGCAGAACTATATAGACTTGTCAAGATTGCACATGTTGATAATTTCTTTAAGGTACCCCTCCTGTTCAAGGCCGATATTGAAGAACACCGGGAGAATATCCTGGTTGGTGCATCAGGTGGTCCAGATGAGGAAGTGTTTTCCCTGTTTAGTGGCTTCGAAGAGGAAGAGGAGGTTAGCAGAAGGATTAAGTTTTATGACTATGTTGAAGTACGTCCTCCTGACTGTTTTAGGCACTTTTTAAAATCTGAAAGGATTAGTCAGAAGAACCTCGAGAACCTACTTTCCTCGCTAATAGCAAAAGTACAACAGCTACACACAAGAGTTATAGCAGTCAATAATGTTCACTATTGTGATAGAGAGGGAGCAAAAATAAAGGAGATTATTGTTGCTAATGATGGAATGAATGGTAGCCGTCATCCCCTCTATAACTTTGCTGTTTCAGAGTTATTTGGTGATTGCTTTGAACTACTTCCTGCTCAACACTTAAGAACAATGGAAGAAGTTGCCGAGAACTGGAAATTTCTTCAAAACATAGAAGTTATCGAAGATATAGTTTTTCATAACCAGGATGAACTTCTGAACCTTGTTAGTGAGGTAAGAATTCGTAGTGAACATGTTGGTTATCCTAGTTCCAGCAAGAATGAAGAGGAGATAATGAGTTTTTGCCTAGCAAAGGCTAACCAGATATTCGACGATAAAATCCCTTTTTTTGTAAGTGAACGTATCCAACATGAATGGAAAGTTATCAAAAAGAACTACCTAGCTGTGTACTGGATTTCCTGGAAAATTGTTGCAAAGGCGCAACAGAAGGGGAACATTGTTGGCTCCCGTGGTTCGGTTGGTTGTTCATTGATAGCATACTTGCTAAACATTACAGACATCAACCCCCTTCCCCTCTACAGTATATGTACCTACTGTAAGAACGTTAAAGTTGTTGCGAAGAATGAACAGGATAGTGAACTTTCTTGTTATGACTTCTCTACTAAACAACTTTGTTCAGAATGTGAAAAAGGTAATTTAAAGTTTGAAGGTCATTCACTACCCTTCGAAACCTTTGTTGGCTGAAATGGTGAAAAAACACCGGATATTGATCTTAATTTTTCTGGTGAATACCAGCGAACTGCTCATAACTACATAAGACAGCTGCTAGGAGCAGAGAGTGTTTATAGAATTGGTACAATTAACAAGCTGTCCCAGCAGACAGCAGAAATCTTCTGGGATGAACACCAGAAGCTTAGAAAAGCACTAACTCGTGACTTTAGTACTCGTGCTTGGATTTCCCCTCTTTCAAACCAGGATGGTAGTTTTGAAGAATTTTCTACAACTAAGGAGCATGCGATAAATTTTCTAAAGGGAATTAAACGAACTACTGGTCAGCACCCTGGTGGTCTTCTCGTTGTACCTCCGGGAATAGATATTCTTGACTTTACTGCCCTCAACTACCCTGCTGATGATACTAGTTCTGACTGGTTAACTACCCACTTTGAGTATAGTTTTCTCTCAAAAATATTTCTTAAATTAGATATTCTTGGTCATGATGAACCAACTATTCTACAGAAGCTGAGTAGCCTAACTGGCAAGAACCCCCTTAGCGAAGAAGATGTTAGTTTTGATGACCAGAAGGTAATGGATATTTTCACCAACTGTGAAACATTGGGAATTCCTGAGTTCGGTACTGATCTTGTTAAGAAGAGTCTTCTTGAACCAATTAAACCAACAAAATTTTCCCAGCTTGTGCAGATTTCTGGTTTCTCACATGGTACCGATGTTTGGATGCAAAACCAACAGCGTATTCATAAGGAAGGAAAGCTTTCCCTGGATAAACTACTTGCCTGCCGTGAGGATATCCTAAACCTCCTTGATAGAAAGGGAGTTGATAAGGAGAGTGCTTTCCATGCTACAGAATTTATCAGAAAAGGTAAGTGGGAAAAACTCACCGCCAGTGTAAAAAGTCTGATTAAGAGTAGGCTGAATGATAAGGAAGGAGAAATCTACTTCTCAATCCTAGAAAGGATTAAATATATTTTTCCTAAACCGCATGCGATTGCATACACAATGACTGCATGAAGAACTGCCTACTACAAGGTCTACTACCCAGAGGCATTCTACTCTGTGCTGCTTACTTACCATGCAACTGTCTATGACTTGTGGTTGATGACCTTCGATACAGAAAGGAGTATTCCCTTCCGGCTTGGAAAGTTACTCAGTAACCTGGACACTCTTAAGGTAAATAGGAAGGAGTTTATTTCCATTTCCAAAGTTCTAATTAAGCTTGCAAGGGAAGATGAAAAGGTTAGAGAATTTACCGAAGTAATTTTCTCTCCTGAAAAAAACTACTATGAATTGTTTGGGTTGGATGAAGATTTCCTACCTGAACAGTTAAACAATTCTTTTGACTTAGTAGTTGCATCCCTACAACGAAAAAGTGGAGTAGGTGGACAGAACGGTAGGGTGGGTTTGCGTCTCCGCGAAAAAGTTTTAAAAGAAACTGAATACCTGAAAACTGCTCGTGATACGCTTCTTAGCGGAGATAGGAGAAAACTCTATGATAGGAAGTTAGAGATTCAGAAGAAAGTGAGAAAGAACTTTTCCCCTCGTGACTTCAGTGACTGGAAGTCAACAATGAAGGAAAAAAACCTTCTCTTTACCCTAAAAGTGATTGCTGAAATTCGTCAGAAGGGTTTTAATTACACAGTTGGTGTTGACTTCAACAACTCAGAAACCCATAACTTCAAATTTGTAGATGGTAAAATGCTGATTCCCTTCCTAGCAATAACCGGTATTGGTGAAGCACTTGCAAACAAGCTTATTGCCTACCGTGAAAACTACTGTAGAATTAACTACTGGAAAGATGATTTAAAAGGAATTCTTAATAAGAAACACTTTGAACAGTTTCTGGATCTTGAAGAGAATAATCTTCTCTTTAACTAAAGAAAGGCTTTTTCGCAACGTTTTTTCATAGCCTTATGTAAAAAGGAACTAAGAAAGATAGCTCTGTAATCTGTAAGAATTTATGAGTAGTGATGTTACTCAACCCACATTAAGAAATGAACTTGTAGGCAAAAATATTTACAAAGTATACCAGCCAGGAAAAGTTGTTCTTAAAAATATAAACTTCAAAATGGAAAGCGGTCATGTTTATGGATTGGTAGCTCCTAATGGATCTGGTAAAACAACTCTAATGAAGTGTATTGCTGGTACCGCTAATTTCACTGGTAGTATTGACTATAATGAAATTGGAGTGGGAAGTCATTTTAATGGCAAAATCGTACACTCATCATTACCATTCTTTGCAGACTCCACCATGAAAGTAATTGACTTCCTTCATGCTTCTGCGATTCTTAAGAATGTCAATTACAAGGACGCCCTTGCAATGTTTACAAAAAGCTCTTCTTCTCACCTTAGGGATTCTCTATGTAAAGATCTTTCCACAGGAGAGAAGAAAACTTTTCAACTCTTTCTTGACTTCCTTTCGAATCCGGAAGTTGTTCTTCTTGATGAACCATTTAATGGTCTTGATTACCAGGCGCGCCGTACTGTAACTTTTAACATTTCTTTACTGGTTAAACAAAACAAAATAATTGTTATTTCAACTCATGTTTTTTCTGACATTGAAAGCTTAACAGATAAGGTTTTTATTATGAAAGATGGACTTCTCAACTTTTATGAAGGTGAAAGGAAAATCTCGGAGGTCTATGATGAGTTCTTTCCAATAGAGAATAGGGGAGGTATAAATTTTTAGACATGATGACTAATAACAGTAAACAACAACAATCTCGTTCTCGTTCATTCCGCGAAGCAGTTGTTGTTTACTGAAAGCTAGTAAGATTCTACTTCTATAATTTATTAAGAAATGGCAATTATCTGTTGATTTCCCTCTACTTCGTGACCCCATTAGTTCCGCTACTCCTTGCTCCTTTCCTACTAACGCCTGGAGCACGCAAGGCATACCACGAAACAAAATCTAAAATTGAAAATATTCAAAATGAAGTTTCTTCAAGTACAAATTTATTAAGTCCTTTTGTGTTAAATGAGATACCAGAAAGAATAAGTAATGAGGTACCAGCTAGGTTACAATGGTTAGTTCTTGTGCGTAGTTTGATGGAAGATGAAGCGCTTCCCTGGGCGTTGCATATTTTCTTCTTTTTTAATATTGGATCAGCAGTAGTACAAAATTTATACTTGCTGGGAAGAAGAAATGTTAATAATGCAACTCCGCAGGAGGAAGATATTATTTCTTCTGTTGAGAAGATAAGGCCTTACGACATATTCTTTTTTGAAGCTACTTTCTTATTGCTAGTTCAGTTATTACACCTTGTTCTTGTAATTTCAACATGTTCTCTCTATAGAAGATTATCAGCAGAAAATCTCCGCTCACTCTCTAAATATGACCTTGTACTTTATATTCAGAAATTTTCTGTCTCTTGAATTTCAAGTATAATTTGTGGGATTTTGATTTCCTTTAAAACACTTTCTATCAAGAGATTTCTTAAAGAATCTCTTAAACTTAGTACTAGTGACCGGCAGGTTGAAATATTTAGTAGAGTTATGTTAACTTTCGCCGGCTTACAGGGTTGTTATTTTAACTATAGGAAGACAAAGGCACTTCGTAGCTAATAACATATTTCGGGGGAAGTCATTCTTTTGGAAAACGTTTCCTAGTTTATGGAATTTGAATGAAAACGAGCTGCAATTTTTTAGGCTTAAATGATGAATATTTATAAAAAGATTTTTGCAATCCAAAGTGAGATTGGAAATTTGGTTAAGGATGAGTTGAATAAGTTTCAGAGGTACCAATACTTTAATGAATACCAGGTTCTAACCAAGTTAAAACCACTCCTTGAAAAGTATGGACTCACATTACTGATGAGTGATGAAAACCATGTTCTAGAGTACTCTAGAGAGGAAAAGGAATATCTTGTTAAATATCTAAAAAAGATAAGAATAGTAAATACAGAAACTACTAATGAAGAAAGTATTGATTTTAACTTCTGGGCAGTTGGTGGAAACACTGACTTGGCAAAAGCGAAGGGTAGTGCAGAAACCTATGCTGTTAAATATTTCCTAAGTAAGTTCTTTCTCATTCCAGTGGCTGATCAGCTTGACCCTGATAGATTCTAACTAGACAACTAAAAAGTTTTTTGAAGTTCTGGTTTAAGGAAGGCCGAATGTAAACGGCAGTAAAGCCCCTACCGGTATTCGCAGAGCTGCAAGCAGAAAGCCAAAAACCATTCAGTGGTACAATTTTTAAAATTGACAAACCCAGAAGAAAATGTAAGTATTACTTCCAGGGGTTTTATATAATATTACTTCCTAACTAACTAGAAAAAACTACCTTCTGCTCTTTAGTTTCTTTTCTTCCCTTAGTTTACGCTTATTAAGATAGATTAACAGACTTCGTGGTTTTCCTATTTCAATAATCCTGCTGATATCGAGTACTGAGATCTTCTTAGAAAGTAAAAGCAGAATCTGTTCCTTCTTGCTATCATATATCGAATGCTGAATTGTTCCCCTGGCTTTTCCTATACTTCCTCCCTGCTTCTTCCTGACTAAGAGTACCTCTCTAACCCGTAGGGAGGTAATATCCTTTTCCAGTGAGGTTAGCATCGAGAAAAGTGTCAGAACTTTCTTACTCTCAGTAGCTAAGTCTAAACTAAAATCTTGTTTAGTAAAGATAATTCTTACTCTGTTTCTGAGGAGTTGGTTAACTAGTCCTATAGTCTCTGAAGTTGACCTTCCCAGTCTTGAAATTTCGCTGGAAACTAGAATACTACCTTCTGGGGTACTAAATAACCCTTCAATTCTTTTCCGGTCTAGGGATTTGTCGGTGGAGATTTCCACTTCAATTCATTTATCAATGTTAAGTTCACGTGTTCGGCAGTACTCGAGAATTTCTAGTTTCTGGTTCACTACAACTTGTTCATCATTTGAAGTCCTAATATAGCCAATTGTTAATGACTTTGCGGTTCTGTTTTTTTTAATTTTGTTCATTTTCCCGGTGCACAGTTTCTATGCTAGAGTTTTACTTGTTTATTTTAAATTCTTACTGAGTAGTTTGAAGCAGTAAAGATTCGGAAGTAAATGATAAATACAAAACTTTATGCTAACTAAACCCCTTTGGTTTGTTGTTTAACAAAAAGAGGGGTTTAGAGTATTCTCCAAATTTAAACTCAGAATCCAAAGATTAGTGAAGCACTAGTGTACTGTGTACTTTTTAAGGTGTATTAGTGTACATATAGAAGTTTACAAAATGCCCATTTAAACAGCAAAAACTATATAAACATCAACATGGTCATTTTTTTTAAAATAGTGATGTCTTCACTCTGAACAATGTTTTTTACTAGAGAGTTACTAGCTAGTTAGTCACCTTTGTATAACTGTTTATTAAGGATAAATGGAAGTCGTTTTATAGGTAGTGTCATTCTTAGCTCTTTAAATTCAAAAGACTCCCTCTAACTTACTAAAAAGAAACAAACTAACTTTTTTTAATAAAAGAGTCAACCAGTGAACCACACCGGGTGGTTTTTGTAAATACTCCGGTTCACTAAGGAGTGAAAAAGTCAGTGGGGAAGAACATGCACTAACTATCTACTACTACTAAGTAATTTAAGTTTATGGTTTAAGTATGTATGTAAGTTTTGATCTTTTAGCTTAGTATAAATCAAAACTGCCCCTTAGAATGATTGAATAGTTGCTTCTTTAGATATTTTGTATATAAACAAAAAAAGAATTCATTTAGAAGCACTTTTTTCCAGAAAATTATTAATGATAAGCAAGTGTGGTTATTCGGTAGCTTTTTGCTGGTGTTATCCTCAGTACCTAATGAGGATTATAGAGTTGTTTTTTTAAAAAACCCCTTTTTGCTAAGTATACTGAGAGCGACCTGGTTTTCCCTTCACCAATTAACCTAATGATTGAAGGTAGTGAAATGTCCGCTGTGAGGTATTTACTGATCTCTGGTAAGTGTCTATCATAGATAGACTTATGAAGACTTCCTGTTCTTCTCCCACCAATTCTTCCCTCTGAACGTGCAGCAAGTAGCCCTTCTCTTGTACGAATTGAAATTAGATCTCTTTCCAGGCGGGCCATTACTGAAAACATCCCAATTTGCATGTTTAGGTTAGCCTGGGCATATGGATCACTACGACGGGCGGTGTCTATTCCGTTGTTAATCAGAATAATTCTTACTTTCTTCCTTAGCAAATTATCTACAAACTGAACAACTTCTGCTAGGTTCCTCCCTAATCTTGATAACTCAACGGCAATTAGCACATCACCGACTACTAGTTCATCTTCCAGTTCCTTCATTTTCCGTAAAACCATTGATTTGCGGGAACTCATTTCAACTTCTAAATAGAGGTCAACTTCTAGTTTATTTGCTTTCACGTAGTTTGTAATCTCATGTCGCTGTGACTTTAAGTCCTGGTAAGCAGTGGAGACCCGTAGGTAAGCAATTGTTCTAGATTTCTTTTGTTTGTTCTTGTCAGTAGTCATTCTAGTGGGGGTAGTTAGAAGTTTTTCCTAGAAAGTTTTCCTATTTACTAGCTTCGCTTTTTATCACCTTAATGAAATTAACTACTTTATTCTCAGTTTCAAGGATGATCAGTTTCTGGCAGAGTTCTTCTAATTCTCCTGTAATTACTGAATTAAGTTTATTTATAGTTAAACTGAGACGGTGGTCAGTAACCCGGTTCTGCGGATAGTTATAGGTTCTAATCTTCTCTGCTCTTTCACTATTCCCAATTGCAGAATTTCTGATTGAACCAAGTTGACCTTCCTGTTCACTCCTGTACTTCTCAAATAAACGGCTACGTAGAATAAGAAAAGCCTTCTCTTTATTATCGTGTTGACTTCTTCCGTCCTGTGAAACTGCCGAGATTCCTGTGGGTAGGTGGGTAATCCTGATTGCTGAATCTGTAGTATTCACATGCTGACCACCAGCACCTGATGAACGGTAGGTGTCAACTCTAAGATCCTTATTTTCAAGTTTCACTGCCACCTCGGTAACCTCGGGAAGTACTACAACACTTGTTGTTGATGTTTGAATTCTCCCCTTATTTTCTGTTAGGGGAATTCTTTGGACACGATGAATACCAGCCTCGTTTTTTATGTAGCTGAATGCACCACTCCCCTTTAGCAGGAATGAAATGAAGGAAAGATTACCTAGGATATCAGCACGATTTTCCAGAACTTCGATCTTCCATTTCTTACTTTCAGCGAACTTGTAGTACATCTGAAAGAGATCACGAGCAAACAATCCTGCTTCAACCCCTCCAACTCCTGGTCTAATCTCAACTAAACAGTTATCTCTAGTACTAACCTCACTGCTGATTATATCAATTGCTTTTGTTCTAAGTAGTTTCTTTTCCAGTTTAAGCTTATCAAATTCTTCCTGCAGTAAATCATACTCAGTAGTTGTTACTTCTTTTAACACTTCTTCATACTCCCTACTTTCTTCTTGCAGGGCTGCGTATTCCTGTTTAAGTAGGTAGAGGGGTTTTAGTTTACTATCAATTTCTTTACTTAGAGAAGGATTCTGGAAACAATTAGTAGCTTGTTTTTTCCTATACAAGTGTTCAATGTCCAGGAGGAAGCTCCTAAACTCCCCTTCGTTTAGAAATTTGCCCCTGGGTAAGTTGTCAGCTTTGTTCATTCATTATACTTTATTACCTAGATTGTTTCATCATGAATTTTCCCAACTAGCGAGCCAAGAATATCTTTCAGGGTAACAATTCCAACAATTTCCTTATCATTACCACTTCTAACAAATGCAAAATAGTTACGTGACTTTTTCAGCTTTTCGAGCGCTACACTCAGCTTTGTTGTGTTGTCGAGAAATGTAACTTTCCTGTTAATGTAGAGTTTTCAGTTCACTGTTCTTCCCCCCCTGAGAAGTGGGGGGATTAAACTCTTAATATTAAAGATACCAGTTATTTTCTGTTTACCATCAAAAACAGGATATTTTGTAAGGTTCTTATCTAGGCAGAACTTGGTAACTTCATTTGTCTGCATTGAAGAGCTAAGAGAAACTATTTCCTTTAGGGGGATCATTACGTTTGTAATATCCTTATCATCCATACTAAAAGCTAGCTTAACAAGCTTTGCCTCACTTGGTTCAATTAGGAGAATTTCCTTGGAAGTTAGATTATTGATGAACCTAATTAAATCTTCTTCGTTATATGTAAAAAACTTTTTGCGTTCTCTCAGAATAAACTTTAGCGGTGAAAAAATTACAGTTATTAAATAGGCAGTGTTAAGTAGAAAACTATTTAGGATAAGTGTTTTAAAGCTTTCCCTACTAGCAACATAGTTGGAAAAAACTTCGGTTATTATTACAGTAGTAAAAGTTGAAAAGAGGATAGTAAGTACTTTTCAACTACCTAGTTTAAAATTGTCAATTACTCCTTCGAGGGCTCTACTCCGGAAGTATTCAATTAAAGCTTGGATAAAACAAGTGGATATGAAAAAAAGATAGTTGTTCTTGAGAACAAATGTAAGTTTTTTCATCCTACCATCATTCTCGTTTCTGTTCTTGATTATATCTACTTTAAATAAGTCAATGTTTGAAAAAAGCAGAACAATGAAATTAAGGAAAGCAGAAGTTAATAAGAGTAGGAGGAAAAGAAAATAAAAATTTGTCCTTCACATATATTGTCTAAAACTGTTAATTGCTTTTTATTAATTCTTCTATTCTATTAATTTCTTCAAGCTTCTTATCAACAAGAAACATAAGATGGGGAATTTTACGAAATCTTCTAGTAGAAGCAAGCATATGGCTAACTATTGAAGTATATTTCTTATTGAAAGTCTCTAGTAGTTTCCTCTCTTCTTCCTTCTTTTCTGAGAAAGAAACATATATTTTCAGTGTTTGAAACTTCCTATCTACCTTACAGTAACTAATTGGTAGCGGGGGTAGTTCTTCCTCCCGTATCAACTGGTAAACAGCCCTTCTTACCTCCCGTTCATATAATGCTTCTGTTCTCTTCTGTTGGATTGTTAGTTCGTAGTGTTTCATTTTTCCATCCTGTCTACTCCTCATCAATAAGTGAATAAGCTATAATATGGTCACCAATCTCAAACTCAGTAAAATTATTCAGAACAATTCCACATTCCTGATTTTTACTTACTTCTTTAACATTATTACGATCACTCTGTAAACTTCCTATTTTACTGCTAGAAATTTGCTTACCCCTCCTAAATAGATTAACGGATGAGTTTCTACTAACTGTACCACTGATAACCTGGCAACCAGAGATTTTGCCAACTTTTGAGTATGAAAAGATCTTCTTTACTTCTGCAATCCCGAGGATTCTTTCAACTTTTTTCTTCTCCTGTAATGATCTTGCAACCTTTCCTAAACTATCACTAATGTGGTAAATTACCGAGCCTCCTGACCACTCTATTTCATTATCACGAAGATCCTTTATCCGCTGTTGATTTAACTTAATGTTAAAGAGTAAAACTAGGCTTTCTGTTATCTTTGCTAGGTTTATTATTGATTCATTAACATCGCTAACTTCTGCCTGTATAACATTAAAGATAACTTCTTCTGTTTCATTATCATTACTGATTCGTACCAGGGCTTCCAGCGAACTCTGGGAGTCTGCTAGTAGTATTAAGTTAACAACCTTTTTCTTTGAGAAAAGATCCTGCTTTGCTGACAGCAAGCTTATATTCCTACCACTTTCTAGATGGGCAGGAATTATTCTCCTAATTTTCTTAACAAGATTCCTATCCTCAAGTACAAGGAAGCTATCACCTGGCTCCGCTTGAAAACTTAGCCCAGAAACCTGTACAATCTCACCTGGTGTAATTTCTTCACGCTCCTTCCTTGTAAAATCATTAATCCTCCGGATTTTTCCATACTCACTACCAATAAAGAGATTCGCTCCCTTCTTTAGTGTTCCTTCCCTTAGTAGAATTGTGTTGATCGCTCCCTCCTTATTGTTGATGTAACTATCCAAAACAGTCCCCCCAGCAATGCCTTCTCTAACAGCTTTCCAGTCACAAATTTCCTCCATAAGAAGAATGTTTTCAAGTAACTCATTAGTACTAGTCTGGTCAACAGCACTCCCAGTGACAGTTATTGTTTCACCACCCCAGTCAGCCGGAACTAAACTATGTTCTTGTAGTTGTGATTTGATCCTGTTGACTTTTTCTTCTAAATTACCACTTTTATGCTTATCATTGATGAAAACAATTGTAGGGAGCTTATACTTATGTATGTGGTTGATAACTTCAACAGTCTGTGGCATTACTCCATCATCAGCTGCAATTACTAACATAACTAGGTCCGTAAAGGCCGCCCCCCTTTCTCTCATCGCAAGGAAAATGCTGTGTCCTGGTATATCAAGGAAATTAATTTTCCTTCCCCTGAACTCGACGGGATAAACACTAATTCGCTGTGTAATCCCCCCTTCTTCTAGCTGCTGATTTCTAGTTCCACAAATTGTATCAAGAGTTGTTGATTTGCCATGGTCAACATGACCCATTACACTTACAACTGGAATTCTTGCAGTTTTCTCAGTAGTGGTTGAACTGTTAGTTCTTAGGTACTCATTGATAATCTGGTTTACACTGGACTTTTCCCTCGGAACTACTCTAATCCGTCTACTTTTGCAATATTCTTCAATAAGTGTAAGACTCAGTGGTTGGTTCTTGGTAATATTTCTCCCACTTTTCCAGAAGAATGCAATGATCAAACTAGCAGAAATCCGGAGTGTTTTGGCTAATTCATCAACAGTTAGCTCTGGTAAGTAACACTCTAGAACATCCTTCCTAAGTTCTAATCTTTTGCCTAGTCTATCCTGCAGAAAGTCAACTAGCTCTTCTTCGCGTTTTCTCATTAAGTTTTCCTACCAACCTCTTTATTTATTTTTTCTCGAAATTTATTTCTTTTTGTCTAGAACTAAAAAGACTCTTTTGTGATTCGTAATCACTGAAACTGATATTACCATTCCAAACAATAACATTACTCTCATCTTGTGACTTTTCAAAACTTCTGATATGTAACTTAATTCCAAGATATTCTTCAATCCTCTGGATTATCTTCCCGCCACCATGGAGTGCCAAGGACATTCTGCATTCGGGGGTGAATAGTACTCATTTCTGCTCACTCTCTTCAACAATTGAAATTACTTCAACTGGTGAGATAAGGTTGAAGAGTAACTTTCTCTTGTTTTCATTCCAGGCAACAAGGTCAATTCTTTCCCTTCTTACTTCCTTAATAATGCTCTTGATACGTGCTCCCTGTTTACCAATGCAAGCACCCACTGGATCAATTCGTGGATTCTCTGAACCTACAATAACCTTGCTGGCTAAACCAGGAGTACGGAGAACTTTTCTGATTTCTATAATCCCCTCCTTTATCTCTGGAATCTCAAGCTCAAAAAGTTTACGGAGAAAACTCTCACCTCTTCTAGAAAGCACCAGTTGTCTTAAATCAGCCTTCTCCTGAACTTCAACAAGCAAGAAGCGCATGTTCTTACCCAGGTAGTTCTTATCTTCAAAGTTCCATTCTTTCTTATCCCAGTAGCCAAGTCCCTTCCCCAAGTTAATTATGCAGAAGTTTTCCTGGATACTTTGGATATGACCAGTTACAATCTCTCCCCTAAGAGGTAGGAAGTTGTAATACTGCTTCTCCTTTCTTATCTCTTGAATAAACTTCTCAATGTTCTTCCTAATTCTGTACGCAATGAACTTTGGAAGGTTCTTCAGATCAATAGGAAGGAATGCCCTATCGTTGACAACTTTTATACCATTGTTCAGGCGTTCATCATTACTTGCAACCTCGTTGTCTGGATTATTTACTTCCTGGACAACTTCATAGGCTTTGTAGGCAGTAAAGCTCTCCTTTGCAGTGTTAAAACAAATTTCTACACTCTTATCTTTCTCTTGTCCACCATAGGCATCCTTGAAGGACTGGGTAATGATCTCAATTACTCTTGCAGGTTCAATACCTTCCCTCTTTGCAAGCTGACTTACCAGTTCATAAGTATTTTCTGTTATGAAGTTTTTCATCATTCCTTTTTCCTTTCTTGCAAATGCTCCTAAAGTGTGTGTTATTTTCTCACTAGATTCAGAGTATGTAAACTACAGAAAAACTAAGTATTTACAGAAGTTTAGCCTTTCTACTTTCAACTATAGAAGACCCATTGTCTTCACTAGAATTTGAATAAATTCAAGTCTAAAAATGGGTGATTTGGCTCCCTATCTTCCGGCAATGTAGTTTTTAAGTCAAGTTCAAATTGAAAACATACTCTGTTTAAGATTTTCAAAATCGTAGCTACTGTCAGGAAATTTCATCTCACTGGAAAGACTTAGAACAACTTTTGCTACTATACAAGCCGTTAAAACCCAGCAAAACATTCTAAGAATGTACTGCAGAGCACTAATGATCCAACCAAGAAACCAGCGGAAAAAATAAACTACCAGAATTATTATAATAAGCTTTACTAAACTGGATTCGGAAAGCTCCAATCTTACTCGTTGTCACTGTTCGGCAATGAATCCTGAAAATCATTTCACAGAGGGTATGAAGACCTTGGGTATGAAGACCTCCCGGAAGTCATTTATTAATTTTTGTAAGTCTGCTATTAGTTCTGACATTTTGTTGTTATATAAGCTTCGTGTTTACATTACAGTTCAGCACAGTGAAAACCTGAAGTACTGACTTTTCACATGCTACATGTTATCATTTTAATACATATGGTGACTACAAAGTCCTGTTACTTACCAGAGAATGAGTTCTAGTTTGTTAGTTTATCTAATGTTCTAAGTACTTTTCCTAAAGTATAGGAAATTTAGGTAGTTAGTAAAGTTTTTTCATCTCCTAGATTCTGTAAAAAATGAAAAGATTAAACCCTGCGGAGAATTTTAAAAAGTCTCTCTTGTATAAAATTAACCCAATGAAATAGAGCTTTGTAAATAAGCTATAAGTTAAAATAGTAGTCTTGTTCTGACTCTAAAAAAAGGTAGTAAGGTAGTTGGTATATGTCATTCTTAGTTTCATTTGAAGGAATAGATGGTAGTGGAAAGAGTACCTTAATTGAGAAGCTAAGTAAAACTCTAGAAAACTCAATTGTAACAAGGGAACCCCGCGGGACTGCCCTTGGTTATAAAGTATGGGAAATGCTGAATGATTCTATCACCCAGAAAGGGTTAATTCAGGGTCAGTGAACGAACTTCTTCCTCTTCCTAGCCTCACATAGCGAGCACCTAGAATCAGTAGTTAAACCACAACTTACAGCCGGAAAAACAGTAATCATTGATCGTTATATTGACAGTACTTTTGTTTACCAGGGTCTTAACAAAAAGCTTGGTATTGAAAAAATCAGGCAGCTCATGAAAAGTACAGTTGACTCCCCCTTCCCCCAAGTAACTTTTGTACTTGATATTAATCCTGTGAAAGCTCAGGAGCGGTTAAACAAACGCAGGGTTAAAACTGGTGAATTTACAAACTTTGATTCAATGGAGATCGAGTTCCACCAGAAAGTTCGTGGCTATTTCCACCAACTTAGGGAAGTTTTCCCTGAAAGAATTGAGATTATAGATGCAGATTGTTCTCCCAACCAAGTGTTTGGGAAAGTGGTTAGTATTCTCCAAAAAAGGCAGCTCATTTAGGGAAAGTAGAAAAGACTAGGAATACCCAAGTCTTTTAGGAGTAGGTAAAAGATGATTATCTTTCCTCCCTTAGGTACCACCTATATTCTCTATTCTTATCTTTGTGCTAGGGGATTTTTCAAGTAAGTCTAAATAATTGAAAATTTAGAATTAACTTCTAACTCAGCAATGTCGGATCAATAACTTTAGGCTTAGTAATTATGTTAAATAGTAGTGAAAGACTGTTCATAAGTAATCAATTTGCAAATAATGATTACTGCCGAGATGAGCTAGAACTGAAGACTAGGTGTAATAATTCATCTTCTACCTTCTTTACCTCTGTGGGCAGTGAAAATACAAATAGCTGTGGCGACTACATTGCTCTTGCTGTGAAAAAAAATAACAAGCAGTTTGAAGAAATATTTTTTTCACGGCAGGAAGCTTGTATCATTGTAGTTTCCGCCACAAATATTCTCTGCAAATGGATCATTGGAAAGGGAAAGAGTTTCCCAGAAATAACAACCCTCCTTACTAATGTTAGAAGGATGGTTAATGGTGAAGAATATGAGCTTGGTGATTGTCAGGAGATTGGAGTTTTCTCTAGTTTAAAGTCTTTCATTGCAAGAAAGTCATGCCTCTTACTGGTTGTAGACAGCTTTTCGCAGATCATTGCAGGGTAAAATTTATAAATGCAGAACAGGAATTTACTTAGCGAAGAAGAGCTCCGGGAAGAATGGAACAGTTCTTTACAAAAACTGGAGTTAGTTAGTAGCATTGATCAGTTGAAAAATTTTGAAAAGACATACCTAACAACAAAATCAAGTGTGATTCCCCTACTCATTCAGAGGCTAACAGAGTTTTCCCTCGAAGAGAGGAGAAACTATGGTAAGCTTATTAACAAGTGAAGAAAAGAACTACTCGCAAACATTACCAAAGCTAAACAACAGTTTAGGAACAACCTAGTAAGTGAGGAATCTACACAAGAGGTTGCTAGGGAGTTGTTTCTGGAGGGGAAGAGGGTAGTAGTGGCGAAACCCCATCCAATTATTAAAATGGTCAACGATATCTATGATTTTTTCACAGGTCATGGTTACCAAATCTATGAGGGGCCTGAAATTGACAATCAATGGTATAACTTTTCATCACTTAACATTGCCACTGACCACCCCTCCCGCTCAGATAGGGATACTTTCTATCTAGGTAACCAGAGTAAGGATTTTCATCTCTTACGTACACATACTTCCAACTGCCAAGGAAGGGTTCTTGAACAAAATAAGGATAAGGAAATTAAAGTTGTGTCAATTGGTAAGGTTTACAGACGCGATGATGATGATGCTACCCACTCCCACCAGTATACTAACTGCGAAGTAGTGGTAGTGGGAAGGAATACTAACCTAACCGAACTAAAAGGTACCCTCGAAGCCTTCTTCGGGTGAATTTTTAACAGTAATACTAAGGTAAGGTTACGTCCTTCTTTCTTTCCCTTTACCGAACCAAGCTTTGAAGTTGATTGTACATGTATAAACTGTAATGTGGTCAGCGGAAATTGCTCAATTTGTAAGGGAACTGGCTGAATTGAAGTACTGGGGGCTGGCTTGATACACCCCCAGGTACTGAAAAACAGTGGTTACAATACTGAATTATTTACTGGTTTTGCTGCAGGGATTGGAGTCGAAAGGCTTGTCATGATAAAACACGGGATTAGTGACATCCGTGATCTTTATTTAAATGACTTACGCTTCCTTAAACAAACAGGATGGAGATAAAAGAGGAAAGGGGAATGATTTATTCAATGAATAATCAAGCAAAAGATTGAAAAACTAACTTAGAAGAATTACTTGACAGAGATGAGGCAGCCTTTGTTAATAGTTTAGCCGGGATAAGGGGTAATAAAGTTTCTATTGATTTTATTGGCACACTTCCTGTTAATGCTAATAACAAGAAGGCAAAGATTTCGCACATTGCCAGTTTACGAGCCTTATCCGCCAGGGACCTGTCAATTACTGTCTTTGATCGGAAAGATGTGCAGGCAGTTACTAAGAGCATACTTGATGCTGATCTCGGTTACCGTGTTGAGAGAACAACTGGTGAGGTAGTCTACTTTTCCCTAGTGTCTTTTACAGAGGAAACCAGGATAAAGCTGATGCAAAAATGTAAAGATAACCTGGAGAGTGCAAAGATTGCCTTTCGTAATAGTCGGCAGAAAGCACTCACGGAAGTTAAAGTTTCTAAGCTTCCAATTGACGAAGATAGGCGGGCAAAAAAACAACTTGATGAAATTGTCAACCTACGTGCTCATAAGGCTACAAAGATCTATGAACAAAAAGTTGCTGAACTAAAGCTTTAGTTAATCGCGCAATTCTAGGCTACCGAGTTCTCAAGTTGGGAATTGAAGCCAATTAACTTAGCTAGTTTTTTAGTAATCTTCTCTATTACTTCTTCCTTGACAGAACCAATAGGTCTCTTCAGTCTAAAGTTTTTGCTAAGACAACCTACAAATATAATTAAAACTTTGCTGTCACTACTGAGTTTATTCATTTCATCAGCCTTAACCAAAACTTCGAGTGGATTTTCTGGTCTTTCTGTATCTTCACTGGTCAAGGGAACCGCAAAAACTAGTTCACTGAATTCATTGTGTATATCATTGCTTATAATAACACAGGGTCTGCTTTTTGCGATTTGTTTTTCTACTGTAAAATCCTGTTCCTGCGGATCTAGATCAGAAAATTTAAGATTGTAATCTACTATTCAAACTTCGCCTCTTCTGGGCAGCTTCTTCTCTTTTATCGATTTCATTCCAGGCTTCAATAGTTATCCCTTCCGCTAACTTTCCAAATTCCTTATAGACTTTGTCTTCCGATATCTTCCTGTAAGCTGCAATTAATTCCTCTTTCTCTTTTGCTCTTAGCCAATCAGCATACAAATTGTTCGTAAAAGAACTCAGGCTCTTTGCAGTAATGCTTTTCTTTATGTTTGCTAATACATGACTATCAAATGTTAATGTTACACTCGTTTTCATTCTTGTAATTACCATTCTTTATGATTATTTTATATTGTTCAGTACCAAGTCAACTTTAGTTGTAATTAAACAATTGTTACTACATTGTAAGTTCTTCTCGTAGTAAATGAGTCTAGTTTTTAGTGCTGATTCTATAAACTATAATCTTCAAAGTATTTCCGAAGGAAACCAGGAACTTCTAGTTTATCTGTTTGTTCGTTAAAGTAGTATTCTGTTAGCACAAGAATTAGACGGTCAATTGCTAATGCTGAACCATTTAGAGTGTGTAGGATTTTTTTCTTCCCACTAAACTTACTTCTAATTAACGCTCTGTTAGCTTGGAAGTCCTCACAGTTCGAACAGGAGGAGAGTTCTAATCACTTCTTACTAATTGGCAATCAAGCCTCAATATCATATGTTTTGGCGGCACTTACCCCAAGCTCCTTGTAACAGAGATCAATTACACGGTATGAAACACCCAACTGTTCTAGAAGGCTTGTAGCATCATTAGCCAGTAATTCTAGTTCAGCGTATGAGTTTTCTGGCTCTGTAATCTTCACTAGTTCAACCTTGTGAAACTGGTGGAGGCGAATAAGCCCCTTATTTTCCTGGCCAGCTGCTCCTGCTTCTGCCCGAAAGCAGGGACTATATGAACAGAGCTTTACTGGAAGTTGTTTAGGATCAATCATCTTATTAGCATAGAGGTTAACAAGGGTTACCTCAGAAGTTGGGATTAGTACTAAGTTGCTACTCTCAAGTTTAAAGAGATCAGTTGTAAATTTTGGTAACTGACCAGTGTTATAGAGGCTTGTGCTATTTGCGAGGTAGGGAGTACTGACTAACCTATAGCCCTTTTTCCGGTTCTCTACCAGCATAAAGGTGACTAGTGAGTGAAGAAGCGACACTCCTAGATCCTTATAGATAACAAACTTACTGGCAGTAATTTCCACTGCACTTTTCTCGTCAGTAATCGCCAACTTCTCCATGATCTTTTCATAGGAAAGAGAATTATTTACTTTCCGCCTGCTCCAAAATTCTCTTCTGACTAAATTTCCCTCTTCATTACTGGGTGTGCCAGGTGCTGGGATATTTGGGAGTTGGGAATGGAGTTCCCTAAGTTCAGTAACAACCTCCTGTAGTTTTCCTTCTAGGGTTCTAATCTCTTCCCTAGTCCTAGAAACGCTACTGTTATTCTTGATCTTCTCACTGCTTAGTTTGTTCCGTCTACTACGCAGGTTGTTTATTACACTAATAAGTTCTTTTCTTTGTTCATTCTTCTGGATAACTTTGGAAAGTTGTTCACTATCAATCCCACGGTAGAACATCCGCTTTGCAATCTCACCAAAGTTACTTTTTAATTTTTCTAGATCTATCATTTCTTAACTCTTTCCTATCTTCGCAGAACCGAGAATTTTGCAACCAGTGCTGTTCAAATTTTTTCAATCACTACTTCAATTTCTGCATTTTGCAGGTTTACATTTCTTCCCTGGAAAAGAAGTTGGAAGTTGAGAGAATATAGGAAATCCTTCTTCTCCTTATCATAGACATCCACAAGGGAAACGGCAGAGAGAAACTCCCCTCCTGCCTCTCTTATCACTCCTATTATTTGTTCCAGTGAAGTGTTTTTTTTCGTAAGAAAAGAAATATTCTTTGTAATAACTGGAAGGTAGGAAACTGGGGAGTATTTTCTATCTTCCTGCTTATCTAAAATTGGTAAAAGTTTACTGAAGGAGAGTTGTAGTACAAAACAAGGTGCATTTTTTACTCTATTCTCTGCAAGAGTTCTAGAGGAGAGTTGACGAATAAACCCCACTCTTTTTTGGTTTACCACTAGTGGGTAGTCAAGATCCATTAAACTAGTAAATCTGGCTTTCTCTACTATAAACTCATCAATGTTCATAATTGTAAGGAGGTTTTCAAGAAGACCCTTTATTCAATAAATGTTAGTCTGTTCTGTAAGTTGGTGTACCCCCGAACTAACTACCTTTCCAGTTGCAATGACAGAGAGAATTTCCTCCTGAACAGGAAGACTAGAGCTACTATCAACACTGTAAACAATTCCTTCTTCGAAAAGGAAGAGGTCTTCGCACCCCTGTCCCTGGTTATGTCTGATGATTTCTAAGTGGCTGTTAATAAAGGAAGTTCTGTAGGCTACACGGGTACTACTTTTTGGGTTAGCAAGCAAAACTTTGCTGTCCTTCTGTGGATCAACACTTTCAGTTAGTGAATAGGAAAGGACTTCCTGGTAGCCGTTACTCAGAAGATAGAGCGCAATCTTCCTTCTGAGACTGTAGGTATTGTTGAATTGCAAATTAATAAACTGGTTCTGAAAAGCCGGAAGACTTCCTGGTAGTAAGTTATAGTCTAGGAGTTTCCCAATTTCCTCAAGAAGATCCTCTGCTATCTGAATATCAGAACGAAAGCTAGGAATTTGCACGGTGTACAGACTACCGTCTTTTTCAAAGGGAAAGTTGAGTCTTCCTAGTGTTGTTTCAATTTTTTCCTCCTTGGTAAGAATTCCAAGTTTCCTTGTGAGAAAATCAGTGCTAATTCCAAGTTTTCTACAATTCTCCTTTTTCTTGTTGTTCAGGGGAAGGGAGAAGTGTTCAGTACTGTCTTTCTGGTAACTGTAGAACTTACCAACAGTTTCTTTAAACCTTCTGAGGGCAGCTCCTGAATCTTCCTGATTGTAAGTGTTTATAAAATTTTCACTTGCTCTGGTTCTGATTCCTGTCTGATTACAAGTTAATTCTATGGCAGTGGGTGAAAAGCTTCCACTTTCAACTAGGAATTGTTTTGTTGTCTGGTCAACAGCTGTACTACTTCCTCCAATAACCCCCATGAGTTCTACTACCCTTCCGTTAGTTTCCATAAGTAAACTGCCGGGGGGAAGTTTTCTTTCTTTTCCTGAGAGATCAACAAAAACTTCCCCTCCACTTGCCTCTTTTATAGTAATTTCTTTGCCAGATGAAATATGTTGGAGTTTCTCTAGGTCAAAAACATGAAGGGGTTGACCAGTTTCCAGGGTTGTTAAGTTAGCAATATCAATTATTGTATTAACAGTTCTTATTCCATTCTTCCTGAGTGATTGTAACATCCAGGTTGGTAGGCAGTGGCTCTCAACAAGATTATATAAGGAAATAATACTATACTCAGTAACTTGTTTACTCCTAACCCTAAATTGTAAGTTACCAATTGAATGGTCTGACCAGTTCTCCCTCTCTACGATCCCTGGAAAATTCCTAGCTTTCCTAAGATTTAGTAGGACAGATATCTCCCTTATCAGTCCCCACCATGACTTCAAATCCCTACGGTTATGTGCAGTTATAAAGTTAATGAACAGGATTCCAGCAGTGGAGTGTTTTTCACACTCTAGTCCATGGTAGTTGAGTTGTTCAATCAATTCCCCAGCTAAGAAACTGCCACTACACTCAATTTTTCCTCTAATTCATTCTCATGGTATATACATGATGATAATAATATTTCCCTTGTAACCGATCTACTTCCTAAAGAGGTGGTTAGCAAGCAGGAGTATGTAAATTCTTAAGTAGTTTTTAAGAACTGGGAAAGTAGGAGTTAACCTAGAGTTTCTATACACCGTGGGCAGAGGGATAGTTTACTAACAGGGTGGACTATAAATCTTCAGCACCTTTCGCATTTTAAGCAGGAAGTTTTTGCCACCCTAATACTGAACTGGTCAGCATCCTCGATGTTTACTTCTGGTACAATAAACAGGAGTGAAAGGTCTTTTTCACCACCCCTACCGAATAGGGACCTGAAGTAGGAGAGATTTTCATTCTGTCCATTCCCTGGCATAAACAAGGTGACCACTGCCTGCTGGTTTGTTTCAATTAGTTTTCCCTGCCGTGCTTTTTCTAGTTCCTTAAAAACATCTTTTCTTACTGGTAAAACTGAGCTTTCAAAATTCTTTACCTTTTCTAACGGAGAAGAGTGTTCTAGGTCTTCCTCCCCACTACGGATAAAGTTAATACTGTCGTGCGCGTAGAATTTATCATCTTTAAAGGTGAAAGTTTCTTTGTTAGTAAGAATTGTCTGGTAGATTTCCTCTGCTAGGAAGGGTACCAATGGTATAATTATAACTAGGATTTTCTTCAGTATTTGGTTAAGAGTTGTAAGAACCGCCTGGCGGCGCCTGCTTTGCTGGGGATCACAATAGAGTATATCCTTGATTATTTCAAAATAAAAACTACTGAGTTTATTTACACAAAAGTTATTAATTAAATTATAAACACCAACAAAATTGGATTCTAGGTAACTACTTCTACTTTCTGTACTAAGGGTTAGTAGGTGTGCCCTAATATAATCATTAACCTGGTCGATACTGCCATGGGAGGTTGAAAATTGTTGTACGTTTACCCCACTGCTCTCCTTCTCAGTGTAGAGACTCGCAATGATGAAACGTAAACAATTTCTAAGTTTTTGGTAGTTATCCTGGGCGCTAAGAAGAATTTCATCACTAACCTTTATCTCTTTTGTAAAGTCAACACTTGCTACCCATAGACGCAGCGTGTCAATGCCAAATTTTTCAATGAGCGCAAGAGGGTCTACTGTATTACCTAGTGATTTGGACATTTTTTTCCCGTTTTTGTCAACTGTAAAGCCATGTGAAATAACTTTTTTGTAGGGTGGAAGATTCCTCACAATTGTAGAAAGAATTAGGGAGGAATTAAACCAGCCACGGAACTGATCACTGCCTTCTAGATATATATCAGCAGGTCAATTTCCCTCCTTCTCAAGTACACAGAAGCTAGAAACACCACTATCAAACCAGACATCGAGGGTGTCTGTTCCCAGGGTGAGGTTCCCACCAAACCTGGAACCAAATTGCTTCCTAATTAGCTCCAACCCCTTTTCCTGGAACCAGAAATCAGAACCTTCTTTTTCCACTAGCTTAGCTACATACTTAATAAGATCTGTGTTCAGTATTGCTTCTTCATCATTATAAATGACCGGGATTGGGACACCCCATTTCCGCTGACGGGATATACACCAGTCATCCCTGTTTCTAATGAAGGAAAACATTTTTTCCCTGGAATAAGTAGGAACCCATTCTACTTTTTCAATATTAGCAAACAAGTGCTGACGAATTCTCGTAAGGTCAATGAACCATTGACTAGTTAAACGGTAAACAAGTGGTGAATTATCCCTCCAATCATGGGGGTAACTATGGGTAAAAATCCCCCAGCTATCAACAAAAGCACGCTTTTCTAAATCATCCAGGATTCAACGGTTTGCCTGCTGGTAGAAAACCCCAGCTAGTTTACTAACTGGACAGTCACTAGGGAAGTTTCCCTTTTCATCAATAAGACCACTAACTTCCACGCCTTCATGTTGTGCAAGCAGAAAGTCTTCTGGTCCACAAGCTGGGGCAAGATGAAGAATTCCTGTTCCCTCACCGCTTCTGACCAGATCCTCCGCATTAACAACTACAAAACGACTTCTCCCAGGATAGGGTGGTAAGTATCCAAGATTCAGTAGTCGGCTACCGCTAAAGCTTCTGAGAATCCTAGCTTCCCTGCTAGGATTTTCTTTAGCATACTCTTCAGAATAGATAAGAAATTCTTCCTTGGTAGCAACTAGCAAGTAATTACCACTGGGCTTAACACCAACAAGCATGTTCCCGGGTATTGTTCACGGTTGTGTTGTCCAGATAAGTAGCTTAACATGGTCTTTTTTAAAAAAAGATTCACTAAGTTCTAGCTTAAAGAAGAGTGAAAAATCCTTCCGCTCCCTGTATTCAACTTCGTTCTCAGCTAGTGCTGTCTGGTGTGATCATGACCAGTAAATTGGACGCAGACTACGGTAGATAAGTTTTTTTTCAACTACTTTTGCAAGAATGGAGAGTTGCGTGGCCTCGTAGGAATTGTTGCTTGTTGAATAGTTATTTTCATAGTCAGTAAACAGTCCGAGTTCCCTTAACTGGTTCCGTTGAATTCCAATCTGTTCATTCGCATATTCCCTACATGTTTCGCGAATCTTTTCCTGATCAACTCTATTCTTACTACTTACTACCTTAAATTCAATTGGCAAACCATGTGTGTCCCACCCTAGTTTGAAGAAAGTTTGGTAGCCAATTAAGTTATAGAACCTAATTATAAAATCCTTGAGGATACGGTTGACAAGGTGACCAACATGAATTGATCCGTTTGCATAGGGAGGTCCGTCATGAACAATGAACTTCCCCCGCCCTTTTCCATTTAGGGATAGTGATTTGTTATATACTTGTTTTTCCTCCCAGAAAACCACCATTCGCTTCTGACTCCCCCCTTGGTTCCTTAGGGGAAAGCCTGTTCTTGGTAGCAAGAGGGTTTTTTTAAGATCTTTACTTTCCATTGTTTATTTTTTTTCCTGTGCGGATAAGTTGAAGTAGCTTCTCTAACTGCTAATTGTTCTTCTTACTCTTTGGTAGTTGTTGGCAAACTAAGAAGAACAACTATTCTTTACAAAAGCTTACTCTAGACAGTTATCTATTCTAAGTTGTTGTAAATAACTAACTAGGGTGTTAACTTCCCTTTTATTGTTATAAATTGCCAGGGAAAGACGAACTGCACTACTCTTCCCAATTAATTCTCTGAGGAATGGCGAGCAGAAGTCACCTGCACGTACAAAAACCCTATTGCTTGCTAAGTATAGTGCAACATCCTGTGCATGAAAACCCTCGATATTGAACAATAGAATGCTAGCACCTGCACTACGATTATAGATTTTAATCCCCTGCACCCTGAGCAGCAAGTTAACAGCATAGTTCCTTAGTTTTTGCTGCCTAGTAACTAGATTTGTTCAGTTAAGTTTTGACATAAAGCGAAAAACTTCTCCCAACCCTGCTACATAGGGAGCAGGAATTGTACCAACTTCAAACTTTTCATAGTTACTTGGTAAACTGCCAGCAAGGAGTGGAGAGGTTTTTTTTCCACCCCCCCATAGGAGGTGGGGGAGTTTTTCTGCAAGTGTTTCCCTAACCCAGAGTACTGCAATTCCATCAGGACCATAGAACTTGTGCGAAGAAAATACTAGGGCATCAACTCCCCAACTCTTAACATCAATTAAACTATGTTGGATACTCTGGCAGGCATCAATGATAACATAGCAGTTAGGGTTGATTGATTTTATGATTTTGGCTACCTCCTGAACATTGTTTAGGGAACCAAGACTATTTGGAACCTGGGCGAAACTTACAATTGTTGTTGAATTATCAATTCTTTCAGAAATTCTTTCCTTATCAATGGTAAACTGGTTATCTAGTCAAAAGTAGTTAAGTTTGAGATTTTTCCTCCTAGCCAAGTTTAGCCAGGGGTAACTATTAGAACTATGTTCGGCTTTTGTGATGACGATTGAGTGGTCCGGTTCCACCAAATCAGCAAAAGCCAGGGCCAGAAAGTTTAGTGCATAAGTTGTTGAGGGAACAAATGAAACTTCACTTGCTTTACCATTTATTCACCTAGCAACTGACTCCCTGGTGTTACGTACTGCTTGTTCCACAGGAAGGTAGGCAGTGGCGCTGGAGCTACTATGCAGATTGAGAGGAAAGTTTTTTACGAAGAGGTTTACTGTTTTTATAACAGAGTTGAGCTTTAGGGATGTAGCAGCATTATCCAGGTAGATACAACCTTTGTTTGAATAAAGAGTAGGAAAGTTTTTTCTCATAACAGCTAGTGTAGGATAAGTTGGTCACTAAAAAAGTATGCCAAACTAAGTTACTTACTCTTCCTCCTCTGTCATTACTTCACCGGCTGGGACTTTTCTAGCGACCAGATTTTCTATTTCTTCAAGCAAGCCTGCTGTTTCCTGGAATGTTTTTACTACATTTTCCTTCCCGTTACCTAGCTTTTGTTCCTTATAGGAGTACCAACCACCAGACTTGTTGATAATTCCTCCCTCAACAGCCAAGTCAAGAATCTCCCTCTCTTTTTGGATACCACCATCGAACATAATTTCAAGTCTAACTTTGCGGTAGGGAGCAGCTATCTTGTTCTTAATAATTTCAGCTTGTGTTTCAATTCCTATATACTTACCACTCCTTTCAATTCTCCCTACTCTTCTTAGTCTAATTCTTAGACTGGCAATGAACTTTAGAGCATTACCACCAGTGGTTGTCTCAGGATTTCCAAACGAACCGAAAGTCGAAATCTTCTGCCTCATCTGGTTAATAAAAATTACAATTGTATCACGCTTCGATAGTTCATTGTTGATTGTTCTAAGACCCTTAGACATTAGGCGGGCATGTAGACCAACTAGTTGTGTAGCAGAGTCACCTTCTAGCTCAGCTCTTGGTATCATGGTAGCCACGGAATCAACAACAATTAACCCAACATTTAGTACAATCAGTCTTTTGATTATATCAAAAGCATTTTCACCATCAGTTGGGGATGAAATCACTAACTTTTCTTCGTTAACGCCAATTTCCTTCGCATATGAAACATTCAGAGCATTTTCCAAATCCATGTAAACAGCAGACTTACCTGCCTTTTGACATTCACGAACAGCATGCAGAGCTACTGTTGTTTTCCCACTTGATTCCTCTCCGAAGAGTTCGATAATTCTCCCACAGGGGTAACCCTGTGTTCCAATATTCTGGTCTAGTAAGTAGCTTCCTGAATGAAGAAAATTCCCCTTACCAGAGTGGTTTTTCTTTAGTGTTGAGATTGAATCCTCACCAAACTCCCTTGAGATTGCTTCAATGACTTCGAGGTAATCGTGATCACTTACTTCTTTTGCTGTTGATGATGATTTCTTACTCATTATGTTGTTTTGAACCTTTAAAAACTTCTAAGCAGGGTGTAATTCTAATGTTTTTTACAAACATTGTTAGTTATTCAGTAAATAAGCAATATTAGAAAAAAACTGGTAGCTATTCACACACTACCAGGATTTAAAAACTATTCCTAGAATGGAGGAGGTGGGGAGATTCGAACTCCCGCGCGCACTTTAATGCGCCTTACAGTTTTCAAGACTGTCCTCTTCAACCACTTGAGTACACCTCCACTATTTAAAATTCCATTCCTTCCCTGGGTATAAATCAGGAAGAATTTCTGAGCAAGTCCAGTGAAGTTCTTCTTAGCTAAGTTGGAATGGGTAGGCTAATAGATTTTTACAGTTTATACTTTTCCAAGGTAAGAACAGGAGCTTTTGAATGGGATAAACCCTAGGATTCAATTGACCTAGACAGTTACAAAGTTTGACGGGGGTAAGTAGGCAAAGGGGGGCACTGGGAAGTCAGTCTGGACTGAAAAATACCTCCGGCAGGAAAACTACCAGCCCGGAGAAGTGGTAGCAATTTTCCCAAATAGCATTACCTACAATGACCAGATCAAATTTGAAATTGATGATGAAAAAGGAAGGGTTCTCATCATTAATGAAGTTGATAAGGACTTCCCTAAGCATAACAACTTAATTACCTTCATTGACCAACGGGGGTTGTTAACCGGTAAGGAAAGTAGAATCAGAAATAATTTTGAGCTAATTATCATCAACTCCCTCTACCGGCCGGAAAAAGTCTTTAGTTACCTGGGCCGGCGAGTTGCTAGCCAGGTCCTACGCAGAATCTTTAGTCCCTTTTTCGATTGTAAGATGTACCAGATTAAGGCTAACCAAAGGCAACTTAAAAGTTTTCTGCACAGGGGAGAGAAAATGAGTAACCGGGAGTTTCAAAATTGGTACCAACCATTAATCACTAAAATTAAGGAAGCTGATGAAAATTTAATCAAAGATGTTTAGATTTCTAGCTCTAAAAAAGGCTGAGAATGAATAGCTAATGCTTAATGAGAGTAACTAGTTGGAAGAAAAAATAAGATACACAGAAGAGCCTACTTTTACACAATTTAAACAAATGAAGAAGTTAGAAAAGAAAAAAACTTCGAGAAACAACTAATAACAATCAAAAATGGTAAGTTTAAATCCCTGGCAGAGATCTACAAGAAGAGAATAGCACTTATTAGATTTTCCCAATCGGAAAAACAGTGTAACCTGAAGGTTAACTTAACTATCTCTTGTATCCTAAAAAAATAAATGTTGTAAGTCCGTTTGTTCCTTCTCTAAGTGCAGATCTACAACTTGCTGTTCAATTCACAACTCTTCCTGTTGGAATTCTGCAGTAATTTGTTGGAAAACTACTTCAAACCTTTTTTCACAGCCCGAACAAATTGTTTTTCTTAGATCATCATCTTGTAAACAAAGTGATTTTCAGCCTGCGAAAAAAACTCCACTTCTCTTATTTGCATTTATAACCTTACTCTCACTAGCGCTACTTTTGCCCTTATTCCTTCTAATCTTAGGGTTAAGTCATTTTTCTATTGACTTCTTTCCTGCTTGCTGTCTCTCTGCCAAGACAGTTTCCGCGCTAACCATTACCAAATCACAAAGAAAGCAAAAGCTTTTTGTCACTGCGAATCAGCTGTCAGGCTGCGAAATTTCCTCCATGAAAGTGCGCATACTATACTCCCCTTGGCCATTTGCAGTGTTCCCAGCACTGTTCTCTTCTAACATTTTCATTTCAGCATGTATTCTCACTTCCCGCCTTGCTATTTGGAAAGGGTCTTCTTGAAGAGAACCACTTTCACTTGCCGCCATGGCGGTAGCGCGTCGTTCAAAAATAGTCTCAATTCTTTTTCACCACGGTGTCGCTTCTTGTTTTTGTTCCAAAATCACCAGTAAATCTGTTACACTAAGCAGTGGTCTGTATAACCGATGGGGTAGGTTACTAGTTGTTCTAGCCCTCACCCGCATAAGGGCTCCTACCAACTCCCGTCGTAATTCCATGATACTCCTAATTACCTCTTCACTCAACACCCCTGTTGACAGGCGCTGAGTAATTTCTTCCCTAAAGGCTTTTCAATGTTCAAGTTCCTTCCCTTTCAAATTAGTGCGGTACACTATATCAATATTATTTTTTGCACAAAACTCAGCATCTTTTTAGAAGGCTCTTTGTAAAAGTTTCTGGGTTGAGTCCTTTGCTTGACTATGGTTATTTACCAGGTTAGTAAAAATTTCCACTGTTTCCATTATTTCTCTAATTTGTCCGCTAGAGTTAGAACTCCAGAAAATCTTTTTCTCTTCAACTTTAATACAGGCGCAAGGATCATTTTCTAATGGAAGAAAAACTCTAGCCAGGCAAGCTAATAAAGAGCGGTTCGAGAAGGACTGGTCAGCAACCTGGGATTTAGATTGCGACTCCCGGTTAACTAAATCACTTGGTTTTATTATTCAAAAAAAACTTTTTCCAGACAGAGATTTTTCATCCACCCCTAAATCCCGAAGTTTTTTGGTGATCTGTTTTCGAAAACTAGTTATCTTATCTTGTGATAAGACTTCTGAACCTCTTGCATCTCTCATTTTATCGTATAACTCCTGCTCTTTCTGTAAAGAAATTAAATTTATTAAATTTATATATTTTAACACTCATTACCTTTTTCAGCAAGTGCATTTGCCAGCTAGGTGATGATAAAATATCTATCTAAAAACATTTTTAGAAAGGAAGATTTAGAGTTAATGAAAAGACTTATTAGAAAGATTCTTAACAGCAAAAAAGAGGAGCAACAAAGGAGTAGGAAAATAGAGAGTAGTTTACGTCATTTTCAAAAATACTCAAAAAAGAAGAATGAACTGAATGAATTAGGGGTTGAGTTTGAGGCGCTTCACCAGGAGTACCAAGTAGCTCTACTATCCTCCCTAAGTGATGAGAAGGAGAAAAAAATTAAGGAAATTGCTACTCTGGATAATAGCAATTTTTTACAAGAACTTTTTACAGAACCACGCTTTAAAATCACAAAGGTAGATGATACGGCCAATGTTCAGGAACAGGAGGAAAATAGAAAAAAACGGGCTGAATGTCTCTATGAACTCTTTATGTTATTTATCCAACCCCGTTTTGCAAAAGAAGAATATAGTCTACAAGTTCTCAACTGACTAATGGAAGAGAAAGTGCAGAAGACTATTGAAGAAAAGGAACTCCTCTCAGTAGTTCACTTGCTAGTACTAAAAAACAACCCAGCAGGAACCAAGTCAGCTTTTGCCTGGTGTAGAAAAAATTACGAAGAAGCAAAAATGGTAGCAACTATCTTTGAAAGTCGTAATTGACTAGGACATGATCTTTTTGACTACCTGACCGAAGGAATTGTTGATGTTATCGAATCATCCAACTACCCACGGGCAGCAGTCATCCAGATAGTACTTGAGGAATTTGGCAAAACGATTGCTAATGAAGAGGAAAGAGGTAAACAAATAAGAGAAAAAAAAGAAGCCATTAAAGAGGCTTTGTTGAAACAAACTGATCTTACTTATGAGTTAGAAGAAGAACTAACAGAAGTGCCAGTAAGCTTCTAGCTACCTAACCAGAAGAGACTACCAAAGGAGTGTTTGTAACTAACCTTCTAGTAGTTCCGGTTGGAAGAGTAAAGAAGCTCCTTTACTCCTGTCAATATTCACTAGTGGTTTAACAAGTTTAGCTTGGCGAGTTCGGCTAAGCCAGAGTCTTTAATATAGAGGGCCGTCGTGGAAAGCTTGCGGTGGCCTAGTAAAGCTTGCAGGTTAGGTAAGTTGATACCGTTCAGTGCATTATGGGTTGCAAAACAACGGCGGAGGGTGTGGGGAGCTAGTTCTAACTTTGCCGGTCATTGCAGTTGATGCTTTAAGTTCCTTAGAAAGTTAAAAAAACTGTTCCGCCGTGTTTTGTTTTGCTGCCACCTCGCACGCTGCAAATAATTAATTGTTACTTGGTCAACTGGTACTCAACGATCCTGTTGGCCCTTCCCACGGATTAAATAAAACTGGGAAAATTGCTCCTCAGAATGTTGTAAGCGGGGATCAAAGGTAATTGCCTCGCTAACCCGCAAGCCAGAGCGTCAACAGAGCAGGAACAAACATTTACGGAGTTGGAGGTTAGTCTCCGCTTTTTTATTTTTCCGTGCTTCAAGAAATTTCCGAGCAGCAGTAATTTGCTGTGGTTATGGAAGAACTTATCCGGAAGGTTACTAGGCTTGTCCAAGTTGTACTGCTGCAAAAGAGGGTGGTGCTTTTGCTTTCCTAGTAAAGTAACTGCTTAGTTTTCTTGCATCATAATTAGTAATTGTATTTAGGTTAGCAGTTGTGCAAATGCCAGGAAGCTACAGTGAATTAACGGAACAACTTACGTGCGTTGAGGGTATCCTTTGTGATATTAACCTTGCGGAGAAAACATCCCTAGGGAGTAAGCTTTTTCCCTCCTAGCTTTCTTGACTACAGTAAAAGGAAAAATGTTTCCTACTAATAAACTTCATTACTAGCAACTAGCTGGCAGCGGAGATTCACCCGGAGGAAGGTAAGTAGAGACTCCTCTAGAGGGGGTTGCCTGTCGGAAGGAACATGTAGGCAGGGTTAGGTAACTGAAAGCTAATTATTAACCAGAAAAAGCACTGGGAAGAGCTGGCTAACAGCTGTTGTGATAAAGGGGGGGGCTGGTAATGATTAAGTAATGTATCAGAAGCCTTAATTACCTAAAACATAGTAGACTAGAAAGCCTTATAATTAACCTAGCGGTAACTATAGGGACATAACAAGTAACTATGCTTATAGCAATATAAACTTCATATTAAGAGAGAACAGGGCGGGTTCGACTTTCCTAGGTGGGATTCTCCTGCTAGAAAATTCATTCGATGAAAAAATCCAAGTTAGTAAAGAGAAACCAAATTGTGATCCTATACCAGTACTTTCTATTTAGAGAGAATGATAGCCAGTTCACTGATTTTCTCAGGTTAAATACATCTACTAGGACTAACAGTGCGAATAGTACTAGTGGCTACCAACAGGATCTTAGTTGATTTAATGATTTCAGAAGAAAAAAACATGAAATCCTTGCTTTGATAGGTAGTAATCTAAAGAGCGGATGGAGGATTGAACGGATCCCAGTCTTTGAAAAGTCAATTATTGTAAGTGCAGTCTATACAATCCAGAGTCAGGAAAATGTGGAAAAGAAACAACTCTTCTCCCTAGTAGACCAGACAATAAGCTTTAGTAAGAAGTATCTTGAGAAGGATAAGTGTGGTTATATTAACAAACTGCTTGACCTTGTAGCACAAGCTAGAATGAAAACACAAATTTCTGCCCAACAGGAGCAGAAACTTGAAAGTTTACCAGTTTAACTCCCTACCGTAAGCTCTTCTGCCTAGCTGCTAGAAAGGTCTCTGCTAACTGGAGAAGTGCTTTATCACTCCCCCATGGACCATCAATGTTTAAACTAACTGGCATACCTCTTTCAGTACCCAGGGGGATGTTGAGCGATGGACTTCCACTAAAGTTAGCAAGAAGTAAGAGATTATCAACCCATGATGATTTTTCAAGTACACTAGTATCTGTGCTGAACAATTCCACTAGCGGAGCAGCAGAAATTGTTCCTGGGAAAACTAGGAAACCGCTCTCCGAAAGCGTTTGTTCCATTCATTGCCTAAATAAAGTTCTCATTTGCCGAGCTTTAGTAATAACTTCCTGCCTGTCAAGAAAGTAGCTTCCTAGAATGATTCTTTCCTTTACCCACCTACCAAGGAGCCTACTTCTCTGCCCTGCAATAGACATTCCCTTTAGATCCCCTTGACTTCCAAAGGTAACTCCCTGGAGTGAGTTTAAATGACTGACTAGTTCACTAGAACAGATGACCAAGTATGTTATCTGGAGGTGCTCATGTAGTTCAGGAGGAAAACTAACTTCGTTTACTTCGTAACCAAGTCTCCGAAAGTTTTCAATCGCTTGAAAATAGAGATTTGCATATTCTGGAGTTAAGTAGCTCGTAATATTTGCTATTGTAGCAACTGCTTTTTTGTTTATTTCAGTAGCTCCTTTCTTCCAGGCAGAAATTGTTACTAAATCATGATTGTCAGGGAAGGAAATTATATCAAAGACCTCCCTGATTACAGAAAGCTTACTAGAAAGCAGACCAACTGTGTCTAGTGAAGCAGCCATTGGAATTACACCATGTCTAGAGACAAAACCATAGGATGGTTTGAAAGCGAAGATGCCACAGTAAGAAGCAGGGCGGCGTAGGGAGTCACCAGTGTCATGACCAAGTGCAAAGGGAACAAGTTTTGCAGCCACAGCAGCCGCTGAGCCAGAAGATGAACCACCTACAAGGTGTTTTTTATTAAGCGGATTATGAATAACGCCCTGGGAAGCAAAGAGTCCGGTTCCACCACAGGCAAACTCATCGAGAACACTCTTCCCTAGTAGTCTATAACCACTCTTCTTAAGTGCTTCAATAACCGTGGCATCTTCTGGTGTTCAGAAGTTATACAAAAAGAGTGAGGAAGCAGTTGTTGGCAAGTCCTTTGTTCAGAAATTGTCCTTTGCAAGAAAAAACTCTTCCCCTGGACTGTTTCTTTTCCAATTATCCAGAACCTTTCTCCTACCGGAGAAGATCATGTTTTTTTCTGAACCTAGGTAGAAACTAACAAGCTCCTCCTCCGGAGATACTAGACCCTTCTCTGTTGTTATCTTCATGTTCCAATTTACTACTAGAATCCCCGAGAGTAATTATTCACTTTCAAGAATTTCTACCTCTACAACGTGGTTTCAAAAAGTTTGACAACCAAAACGAATTTTCTTCCCAATAGCTGTTTTGTTTTCTAACATTTCTATAAAAATCTGGTTGCTAAATTCCATCTGAAAAACCCTAACTATATTTTCTGTGCACTTTACTACCCAGAACCGCTCACCCTGGCGGGGAACCTTCTTGTATATTTTTGAAGAGCGAATACTCTGAACTGTATCCGTAATTACAAAAGAAATTCTCTTATTCAACCTACTAGCCTAGTCCTTTGCTTCTTTGTTGTTGTTCTATCTTCACTATCCTTATCTACTAGGGGGGTGCTGAACTACAGAAGTTTATCGAAACCCCTCTCCTGACAGGTAGCTTTCATTTTCTTTAGAGCCCTTTGTTTAAGCTTCCGAACAACACCTTCTGCCTTACCAATGATTACAGATATTCCCCTGGTCTTATATATTTTTCCAAGTAAGTCAGTATACTTTTTTACAATGTGGTTACTAGTAACTTCCCTCTGGTCAATTCTTAACTCCTCCCAGTTCTTCTTTCAGGCAACCTTACTCTTGCTCATCTTTACAAGCTCCTCCTTTTCATTCTCACTAGCTATTTGAAAGAGCTGCTTAAGTTTCAAAGGTACTATTCCATAGTATAGGCGGATAGTTAAATTCTCTGTTGGTTCAAGCGTCGATAACACTTCGTTAACATGCATTTTCACATCACTACGGTGTACTTGTTCACTTATGTTATCACTTCCCTCGCTAAGTATGTCAACTAGTGAATATGATTTACTATCTTTATCACCACTCTGGTACTCACGATCATAGTAGAGCACATTGAATCTTTCCTTAACGAACTTATTACCAGCCTTCTGGGGAAGATCTTCATTATTCTCATCCTTCTTTTTTTTCTGGTCTGTAAGTTGGTTGACTAGTTGGTCCCTGTGAATAAAGCTTTGGATATACTGACGGATTCAGTAGCCAGCGTATGTTGCAAAACGGTTCTTACTGTTAACATCAAACTTATCAATCGCCTTTGCAAGAGCAATTGTTCCCTCTGCAATTAGATCCTCATGATCAACCTGCCCCTGGAGGTAGGAATAGCCCTTTACAATATACTTCACTAGGTTCTGGTTATAGTAGATTAGTGACATTAGAGCGGCCTCTCTCTGCTTTCCACTACTAAACTTCGCAATCTTTAGGAGCTCTAATTCCTCACGGGGCTTCAGTGTTGCAATCTTTTCAGTGTTATCATTCTTTGCCATTCTAGTTTATTTACAAATATAATTTTACCGGGTTAGGAGCTACTACCTCGAACTACCACCCCTGTCACTGAATGGTTTTCTACCACTATAGCTTCTACTGTTTTTATGATAATCTCCCCTCCCGGAAGACTTATGACTTGTACCTGCACCGCAACTACCCTGTCTTCCTGCAGGTTTAAATTCTCCCCTTCTTTCGAAGGATGGTCTACTACGACTACCACCTGGTGAGCTAAACTCATTTCGGTTGGCTTCCCTTACTGGCTTTCTCTTAATTATAAAGTTACTAATAAAACCCCTTAGAATCTGCTCCGAGCTATAGTGTTGTAGAAGCCCGTGGGCTTTTTCTGAGAGTTCCTTATCCTTTACCTCTTCAATTTTCCTACTTACTTTTAGTAGCGCCTTGTCTTCAACAATCTCATTTATTTCTTCGGGGGAAGGACGGTAGATAGGTTTGATTCTTTCACCAGTTAGTCTTTCTAGAAAGGGTACTTGTCTTCTTACTTCCCGTTCATTTAAGATAATGATTGATTGACCACTAAGTCCTGCACGGCCAGTTCGACCAATTCTATGGATATAAAATTCAGGATCCTGCGGAAAGTCATAGTTATAAACATGGGAAATTCCTTCTATGTCAATGCCCCTCGCTGCAATATCTGTTGCCACCAGAAAACGAACTTTCTTATTCTTAAAGCTATTGTAAACACTTGTCCTCTTACTCTGTGAAAGGTCACTATGAATCTTCTCAACGGAGAAGCCCTCTTCACCTAGTTCATCGCTAATGATATCTACCATTCGCTTAGTTCCTGCAAAAATAATCGCAAGTTCTGGATCCTGGAAGTGGATAATGTTAACTAGGTTGGAAATCCTACTTCTTGGGTCACTAATTGCCAAGTAGTGTTGGGAGATCAGTGATCTCGTTGCTACATCATCCCGGGAAACATTATTAATAAAAACAGGATTGCGAAGGAAACTATCAGCAAGTTCTCTTGTTTCATTAGAGACAGTTGCTGAGAAGAAAAGGGTTTGAAGATGATCATTCTTTGCTAACTTTGCTATTGTTCTGATGTCATCGATAAACCCTCTTTTAAGCATTTCATCAACTTCATCAAGAACAAAGAACCTAAGTTTTTCAAGTCTAAGAGTCTTTCGGTTTAAATGGTCAAGTACACGGCCAGGAGTTCCAACTACGATTTCGGCCTTTCTCTTTAGTTGGTAAATCTGTCTCTCAATACTCTCTCCTCCGTATACAGCAACAACTGATAGGTCAGTTCCCCTTGTAAGTTTCACCCCTTCTTCTCTGGTTTGTAGCGCAAGCTCACGTGTTGGAGCAAGAACTAGTGCTTGTACATGCTGGTTAGCACTAATTGATTCAATAATCGGAATCAAAAAAGCCGCTGTCTTTCCAGTGCCTGTTCTTGATTGTCCAATCAAATCTTTTCCCGTAAGTGCAGTAGGAATTACCTTTTCTTGGATACTAGTTAAGCTAGTGTAGCCAAGACTGGAAAGGTTTTCTTTCATTTGTGCACTTAGTTTTATCTCTTCAAAATTGTTACTCATATTTATATAGCCTTCCAAGCAGAAGTCCTGATTTCCAGTTTTTTTACAAGGAAAACTACAATGTACTAATCATTGACAATCATCTACTTTTGCAGTACTGCTAGTGAGTAAAAAGTAGTTTCTGGAAATAGGGTAGTTGTTATAGTCTAACTGTTCAACAGTACCGAGGTTTTAAGGAAATTTTTCCCTGAGAATTTTTGAAGCTCCCAAACTGCCAGACTTAGTAGTTACGTTCTATCCAAATGTTCACTAGAAGTGTTATAATGAGTAGGCGAAAGTTCTAGTAGTTATTTCTTTTGCAAGGTAAGTTTTGATTTCAGCCCTCTGTATGCTATTAGTTTTAAAGAAAAACTAGTTCTTTCTCTCACTTCTTGCCGAGTTAGTGTTTTTTAAAAACAGATTAAGTGACTGAACATCTGTTGGACTAATTCCGGAAATTCTTGCAGCCTGTCCAATTGAAAGCGGCCTAATTTTTGTTAGCTTCTCCTTTGCTTCAGCAGATATGTTATGAATTGCAAGGTAATCAATACCCTCTGGAATTTGCTTTTTTTCGTACTTATGCATTAGGGCAGTCTCTTTCAATTGCTTAGAAACATAGTCCTCGTAGACTATCTCAATTTCAATTTCACGTTGTTCCTCCCATGAAAGGCTGGGGATTTCGGGCACAAAGGATTCTAGTTCAGCAAGCTTTACCTTCTGTGCTTTGAGTAATTTCAGGAGGGAAATTCTTTCAAAGCTTTTAAATTCCTCATTCCCTATCGTCGGGAAGAAGTTAAGGGCGGTGGCTCTCGCTAGTTGAAAGTCTTTTAACTTTAATAAAACAGTTTCCTGTTTTTTCTTCATTTTCAGAAAGTTTTCCCATTCAGTTTCTGCCACTAGTGAGTGCTGGTGGGCAATTGGAGTAAGTCTCGTGTATACATTATCATGACGAAGAAGTAGTCTAAATTCAGCACGGGAAGTTAGTAGACGGTACGGTTCAAAATTCTCCTTGGTTACCAGATCATCAATTAGTACGCCGATGTATCCCTCATTCCTCTTGATAATCAGGGGTTGTAAACTATCAACTTTCCTACTCGCATTGATTCCTGCTATAATCCCCTGTGCTGCTGCTTCCTCATAACCACTTGTTCCATTAATCTGTCCAGCAGTAAACAAATTTGTAACTAGCTTACTCTCTAGGGAAGCAGAAAGTTGGTTTGCATTAATACTATCATATTCAATTGCATAACCCCATTTTTTAATTACACAGTTCGCAAGACCCGGTAACATTCTTACAATCATCTCCTGAACAGAAGTTGGTAATGAAGTCGAAAGACCCTGTAGGTAGGTTGTATCCAGTGCTAATGACTCTGGCTCGAGGAAAACCTGGTGGCTGCTCTTATCCGGAAAACGGAGGATTTTATCTTCAACACTTGGGCAGTAACGGGGTCCCTTTCCAATATCTTCCTTATAGCAGATAGGTGAAAGATGCAGATTGGCTCTGATTAGCTCATGTATTCTCTCATTAGTATGGATTAGGTAACAGGGCAGCTGGCGTGAATAGGGAAGTATTTCTCCCCTACTTGTTGAACTAGAAAAAGTAAGTGGAAAGTTAGTACCTGGCTCCACCTTACAAACGGAAAAATCAATACTTGAAGAAAGAATTCGTGGTGGGGTACCTGTTTTGAACCTTCTTGTTTGGAAACCAAGCTTCTGTAGTTGTTTAGAAATGTCATTAACTACTCTCTGTTCATTATTAGGTCCTTCATTCTTTACATCCTGTCCCCGATAGGTGACTGGCTGGAGGTAGGTTCCCGTTGTCAGGATAACTACTTGGGCAGCTATTTCACCATTTCTTGTTGTTCGCACACCGGTTATTCTTTTATTACTAATAAGTAGCTCTTCGACTGAGTCCTCCACAACTGTAATATTCTCCTGTCCCTGCACATAGTTATACATGTAGGATGAATACGCAAGTTTATCCGATTGTACACGGAGTGCCTGGATTGCAGGCCCAGCCGAGGAGTTCAACAATTTAAACTGAAGAGCTGTGTAGTCAGCAGCCCTCCCCATCACACCACCAAGTGCATCTATCTCTCTAACAATAATTCCCTTCGCAGGCCCCCCAACAGAGGGGTTACAATGCATAAATCCTATCTTGTCAGCTGACAGGGTAATAAGTGCAACCTTCTTACCCAGTTTTGCACAGATAGAGGCAGCTTCTATGCCCGCGTGTCCGGCACCAATAACTATTATCTTATAACTTGAAGTTTTGTTAGTCATATACTGCTTAAACTAGTTTTCCAGCTCCAAGTTTACCAGAATACAGAATGACACAAGCCAGTCAGGCACTAGGTTGCTGACTTGTTTTACTTCATTTTGGTTCTTTCGGGAAGGAAATTAGACTCCTAACTAGATTCTTACTTTCCAGGAAGCTGGGATAGTTCTTACTTCTGATCGCTCCTGGTAATCTATCAAAGTGCTGGTAGAATTACTCCAATCTTTATTAATCAGGTTTGTTCAGATTAATACCAGTTGGCGAAGAAGATGATATAGTTTCCAAGGAGTATCAATGTCTTTTCTTCATAATAAATTTAATTACTTGACTAAAGAGAGTTCTTACCCAATAAGACCAGGTCTTCAAAATCACTACTAAGCCGGTAATAACAAGGAGAAAGTAAACTGGGAAGAAAGTTACTGGATGATAATCACCCCTGTAAAAAAGAACTAGACTAGATTTTTGTTCTAGATTTTGAAGTTGCTTTTGCAAGTTTTGATTTCTAGTTTTTTCATCCTGCAGATTATTCTCTAGACAAATGATTCGATGTAAGCAGGCTTGTAGTTCATTATGGAAATTTTCAAAATTAGTATTGACGTTAGTACTCATGTTGGAAACTTCTTTTTGAAGTCAAACGAATTGATTATCATAACTTTTTTCTGGTTGTTCTTTAAGCGACTTCAAATCTCTTTTCAAAAAATCGCCTACTGTTCACAGTCTAAAAATCTCCTTATAAAGATCTTTATTCTCTTTCCCCAGTGAGGAGATTTTTCCTTCTAGTTTTTTTAGATTATTAGTCAGTTCAGCAGCCTTCCTTGTAACTTCTCTAAGTGACCCTATTCCCTCATCAATTTCTTTAAGTGACGCTTTTATTTCCTTAGTAGTGGTTTCTGTAGATTTCTTCATTTAACTCTCTTTCTCTCCTTCAATATTTTGCTTAATTAAAAGACCAGTTGTTGTTTACATTACAATACCAATTAGTTAACGTTTTCGTTGAGCATTCCCTCAAGTTCATTATCATCAGAAAAAACACTTCCTATGGTTTAATGAAGATCATTTGCAACGAAGTTCTTTCAAAGTTTTCAAGGTTGTTACTATCTTGAAAAAAGTTCATAATCGATTCCCCCGTTTTCACTCCTAGTTCTGTCTTCAAAAAGGTAAAGTTTCCCTCCCTAATGAATACTAGAAATTCTTCGATATTTTCATTGAATATCATGGCAAGTTTCTGTGCTTTGACAGAACTAAGTAGAGGGATGCTAAAAGCAGTAACAAAGCTTGCAAAACTCTTATAGCGTGATCTATCAATTGCATTCAGGAGGTTTGTTATGCTTTTCTCTTTAAACATTTCTATTTTATTAAGCTGATCATGTTTAGAGTCTAGACTATAAAAATCGTATGGTCTTCTTACCAGTTTCAACTGGAATAATCTCTCAACAATTGATTTGCTAACACCCCTGATATCAATAGCTGATTTTGATGCGAAAAAAACCAAGTAGTTAATGTTTTTTTCAGTGCATTGACCATTGGTGCAGAGTTGGTAGAGATAACTAGTTTCCCAGGTGAGTTCACTGCTACAAGAAGGACAGTAAGAAGGTGCTCCCCAAAAACCTTCATTGCTATTTTTAACAATTGCTGCTACTTGTGGGATAACATCACCAGCTTTGTTTATAAGAACTTCGTCACCAATGTTTAACATTTTCTTTTTAATAAAGGCGAAGTTATGGAGGGTGACACTTCCAATTGAACTCCCAGCAATTGTTACTTTGTCAACTAAGGCAACATAAGTAATCCTACCATTTTTACTAACTGCTCTGTTGATTGCCCTAACTACACTGGTAGCAGAAAGTGGTGTAAATTTATAGGCAATTGCCCAACGGGGAAATTTACTGGTTTCCCCTAGCTTTTTATGGAAAGAATACTGATTGACTTTTACCACCACCCCATCAACAGCAAAACCAATCCCATCCCTTCGCTTAGCTACCTCCTCTGTGTAGATGATAGCTTCTTCAATACTTCTACATAAACGGTGTTCACCAACTTCAAAACCATCCTCAGTGAGCTTCTTTAAACACTGCTCCTGCGTCATTAATCCTTCTAGGAAGTAATGGTAAGCAAAGAAACGGAGCTTTCGCTCCTTATTTGGAACGAGGGTTCGGAGGGTTCCTGCTGTTGCATTTCTTGCATTGGCAAGCTTTTTCATTCCTCGCTGACTAATTTCCTCGTTAAGTGTTAGAAATTCCTCTTTACGCATGTAAACCTCCCCCCGCACTTCACAAGACTCTCCACTAGTAAGCTGGAGGGGAAGGTTACTAATTACCTCTTGGTTAAAAGTTACATCCTCACCAAGTAGCCCATCCCCCCGTGTACTGATCTGCACTAGCTTATAGTTCTCATAGAGAACACTCGCTGAGAGACCATCAATTTTCAGCTCACAGAGATACTCCGGTACCACCCCAAGCTCCCTTCTAACTCGCCTGTCAAAGGCTAACAGCCCTTCCTTATTATTCGTATTATCAATGCTGAGCATTGGGACTGCTCTTTTAACGAGTTTGAACTGTGAATGTTTATAAATCTTCTTATTTAACTTCCTAGTTGGTGAGTTAGGAAGTACAACTGAGCTTTGGATTTCTAACTCTTTCAGATCATACATTTTCTGGTCATAGACAGCATCATCAACACTGGGATTGTTAAGTATATAATACTCATAGTCCCACTTTTGCAAAGTAGCAATTAACTCACTCATTTGCACTCTCAGTGATTCTTGTCCCTGGCTGTTCATAACTACTAAATCTCTCCTTTATTAAAAGTAAAAATATTCAGAAACCCCATGGTTATTACCCAGGAGGAGTGGGGGGTGATGTACTTCAATTACCTTGGAAATCTTGTCAGCGGTAGTACTTACCCTTTCACTATCAAGATCATTGTGGGTAGGAGTAATTGTAGAAGTAGTAGGGTTTTCCCCGGTGAATGTTAGTTTAGTGCTATTTAGTGTTTTCTTAGAAGTCAATTCTTTTAACTGATTAACAATTGACCTTGGCATCTTCAGTACTAGTCCCCAAAAATTGATATGGCCATTAGCGATGTTACTTACCCAGGGTACTAGACATCACTGTAAACTGTTTTGAAAAATAAAGAGTTGATAATACCATTGACCGATAACAGTGTCAGTTTTAATAGACAGGGTCACAAATTAATATCAAGTTAAATAAAGGAGAAATTACAAATTAAAATAAAGCACATTTTTACTAAAAGACACCCACTCCAGAGTAGCTTATTTTTCTTGTTCAGTTATAGACATAAACTATAACTACAACCTATTCCTAAAGTCTTAGAAATAACTAAAAAACCCTTATGAATAATGGAAACGGAAACTCCCAGAACAGGATTTTTCAAAAAATCTCAAATATCCAGAACTCAATTGCCGGTTTAAAAAAAGACGGCATCAATCGCTTTCAAAATTATAAGTTCTTTAGTAAAGAACAGGTTTTAAATAAACTAAAACCCCTTTTTGAGGAACAAAAACTAGTAGTAGTGATCAGTGATAGTGAAATGGTTGCTGAATACTCCCATCGTGAAAAAGAATACGCGGTAAAATTCCTAAAAAGAATCAGAATTATTGATCTTGAAAATACTAATTATGAACTAAATCTCAACTTCTGAGCACTTGGTAGCAATCCAGAATTAGCAAAGGCTAAAGGCTCAGCAGACTCCTATGCAATAAAAAACTTCCTTAGTGAAATTTTTTTAATGCTTGCAGAGTAAGGATTATACAGGTATGAAAAACAATGAACTTAGTGAAAAATTCCTCCTTAATAAGATCAATCCCAGCTGGAATGACTTTTTCTTTGAAAAGTTTGGAGCAGAGAAATTAGAAGTTCTCCTGGTAAAGCTTGATAAAGAATGAACTACCGGACCTTGTTACCCAGAAAGGGGAAATATCTTCCGTCTCTTTCGCGAACTGCCACTTAATCAAATAAAAGTGGTGGTTCTCGGCCAGGATCCCTACCACCAACCAGGAATTGCTGATGGCTTTGCTTTCAGCACGGGCAAACAGAACTTCATTCCCGCAAGTCTCAGAAATATCCTAACTGAGCTGAGGAATGACTTTAAACATAATGAACAAGTAAACAACGGGGACCTTACAGGCTGGGTAAGGGAGGGAGTTTTTCTTCTGAACACTTCCTTATCAGTTCGGCAGTCACAACAGCTTTCGCACGCGAGTATTTGAAAAGAATTTATTTATGAGTTACTTGGATATCTTGATAACTATAATAAACAATTAGTTTGAGTCTTCTGGGGTAGGGAAGCCAAACTCTTGCGCGACAAGTGTGAAATCTCACCCGCTTTATCAGTTACTAGTGCCCATCCCTCACCCTTTAGTGCCCAGTACGGTTTCTGGGGTTCCAAACCATTCTCAAGCATTAACGAAAAACTAAGGAAAATGGGAATGACAGGGATAAACTGGATTCCTGTGAAGAGTGGTTTTTAAAAATTTCGCGGAAGACTCCCGTCCTAAGGTAAAGTAGAAACTACCAAGCTCTTCTCTAAGTAAGTAATCGTGAGTGGCCAGAAAGGAACTTATAAATTCCTCTTATTTCTAACTCTAAGCACTCTAAACAAACACCTCACTCCGTTTATAATTGATTTGATGATTGTATAAAGAGCTATTAGTAATAGGATTAAATTCACAACAGACAAAAATGATCATTCTGATGAATTTTTCCTCGTCAGTGACGGAGACTCTTGATGAGTAGAAGGTGAAGCTATCTCAGGAGGAAAGGGTTTCTCTCATAGCTTGCAAGGTAAAGTAGGAATTTCAATTTTTTCTTCTCTTATTCTAGGAGGGGTGTAAAAGGACGTATTTGCATCTTGTGATTCGCTACCACTGTCTTTGACACTGTAAAAGTCAGATTTACCAGTTAATGAGATTCTCTCTGTAGGTTCTTGTTCTTGATTCTCCCTAACCTTCTGTTCAAGTTGTAAAATCTTGTTTTCCAGTTTACTATTTTTCTCCCCTAATTTTCTATGCTCTTCCTGCCACCACTGATCTAGTAAAGAATTACTACTTAAAAATAGTTCCCTAAGCGATTTAATCTGTTCTCCAGCCTGGTTTCGTAAATTATAAACTTTATTTACAGCTTCCCTACTAAGAAGACGTCTATAACTATCAATTAAACTAGTCATATTTATAGCACCTTCTAATAGGAAAATACATTTGCGAATTTCCTCTTTAGCTTGTTCATCAAGCCCTTGTTTTTCTTCATCAATACCAGTTCAACTCATAAAATGTTTTTTTGACTTCTGTTTTTTCTATATAAATAGTCGGGGCTTAAACAAGACTCGCAACCCAGTTTAGCTAGCATCCACCCATAAGAACTATGAAAATAAGGTAGCAATGAGTAAATTACTAGTTAGTTTTGGAGTTTCTGGAAGCTCACTAACTTATTAACAATTTGTTTTTATCAATGAGTCATTGATAATTTCCCAGCCCATCACTAGTTCACTGTTACTCGAGTCTCTCTACTAGTTGACTTATCTCCCTCCTCTACTCTAAAAAACCTCTAGATTATTTTAAATAGTTGAAGATATTGTTCAGTACTAAGGTCCTGGGGACGTACCCTTTCATTTAGGTTTAGTTTAATGAGAGCATCCCTTACCAGTCATTCTTTTCCGTGAAAACTTTTGAGATTATTCAAGAGTGTTTTACGGCGGAAGCGGAAGCAATTTCTAGTAAAGGTAAAGAAACGCTCAGTTGGCAAGTCAGTTAACAAGTCTTCTCTAGATTCAAAAACTACAACTGCCCCGTCAACAGGAGGCTGTGGTCTGAAGAAGTATTTAGGTACTTCAAAAACTAATTCTACTCTATAGAAGTAATTCAACATAATCGAGAGTGCCGAATATTTGTTTTTGTAGGAACGGTGGTTAGCTACCCAACGCTGAGCCACTTCCTTCTGTACTAGAAAAACTAGTCTTCTGAAGAATTGTTGTTGTCTAACTAATTTACTGACCAATTGATTGGCAATGTTATAGGGTAGATTGCCAACAATAATGGTCTGTTGTCGAGAATTAGGAAGGGATGATAAAAGCTCTTCCCATTTAACTTCCAGTGCATCAGCTAGGAGTAAGCTTAGTTTTTTCGAAGTAAAAGAGAAGTTAGTATGTAACCATGAGAAAAGCTGACGATCCTTTTCAATAGATATTACTCTGTAGGGGTTTACCTCTAAGATATAGTGGGTAAGAGCACCATAGCCAGCCCCAATTTCAATAACATTTGAAGCATTATTAATCTGACAAGCACTGACTATTTTAGCAAGATGAAGAGGAGAAGTGAGAAAATTCTGACCAAGTGACTTCCGTGGTTTGAAAGTAAGCTTAGAAAAACCCTGCCTACCCATTAACTCTTACTTTTCTTTTCACTAACTAGTCTTTCAAGGTAGAAGAGCTTTGCTCTTCTCACCTTCCTAATTTTTCCTAGCTTCTTAATTTCCACAATCAATGGTGAATGAAAGAAGAAAATCTTCTTAACTACTAATCTATTTGCTTCTTTCATTACGGCAAAGTTATAACTAATTTGCTTTTTCCTACGGGTTGCAATCACAGTTCCCTTGAATGAAGTTAGTTTAAACTTCTCCTTGTTCTTCTTATCGAAAAGCTTCGTGACAACTTCAATATTTTCACCAACACTAACCACTGGCAGGTCGTCTCTCATTTGTGGTTTAGTGATTTCTTCAATCAGTAAATTCTTATTCATTAGCTTTATTTAATAATAAACATTTTAGAGTAAGTCACTAGATACTAAATTAAGTACCCTATGGAAGTTAAATTTTAATTTTCCAGTAACCCTTCCTCTCGGTAAGGATTATTTTCTATCTTTTATTTATAGTACAGAAATTTCTATTTACTTACTGAGGCTTCACTAAGAGTTGTGGGAGAATTTAGGCTTTTAAAACCATCTTTGTTAAATCTTTTCCCCACAAGTCCTAAAAGTGTGAAAAATTCACTTAAAACTGAATCAGTACTAAATAATATTCCCTGGGAGACAGAAAAATAATAATAACATCCTTCATGGATAAAAGTAAAGCTCATACTACCTATTAGGGAAGTGTTTGTAGAAGCTTTCTAAACTCCTGGAAATTGGTGTAGGTTAGAAAAACGAAGAAGATGCTAAAGATTAGCAATATATATGATAATTTTCAAGTTCTTAACGGGAAGCAGATAACCGTTGGTGGTTGAATACGCAGTGTAAGAAATGGTAGACAGAATAGTTTTGCCGTTCTCAATGATGGATCAACTATGCAAAATCTCCAACTCTTTTTTGCAGATGATTTTCCGGAAAGGGAGAAGGTAGCTTGTTTAAGAACAGGGTCAGCACTAGGATTAGCAGGGTTGCTGCAACTAACACCAACCCGTGAACAGCCATTTGAAGTAGTTGTTAAGAAAATTTTGAGTATCTCACCTGTAAGTGAACACTACCCAATTCAGAAGAAAAACCTTCCAATTGAATTTGTCCGTGATCATCAACAATTCAGGGTTCGTACCAAGTATTTTCTTGCTATTTTTAGACTACGAAGTGCTGTTAGTCAGCTTATTCATGAATTCTTTCGTCAGGAAGGTTTTATTTATATAGCAACCCCTTTAATTACCAGTAACGATGCTGAGGGGAGCGGAGAAAGCTTTTCCCTTACACAAACAAATAAGCAGACTGATTTTTTCAATCATAAGGCAAGCCTCACAGTAAGTGGACAGTTGCAGGCAGAGGCTCTTGTGCAAGGTCTGGGGAAGGTCTACAACTTCTCCCCCTGCTTTCGGGCAGAAAATTCAAATACAACTCGGCACTTAGCAGAGTTCTGAATGATTGAAGCAGAAGTAAGTTTTTATGACCTTAGCAAACTTATAGAGCTGATTGAAAAGCTAGTCAAACATATAATTAGGGGGGTCCTACAGTCTAGTAGCAGAGAACTACAGTTTTTCGAAGAAATAAGAAGAGAAATGGTAGTTCCTAAACTACAATCATTACTAGCTAGGAAGTTTGAAATAATCTCCTACACTGAGTGTCTTGGAATCCTTAACAAAAACCTTTCCTATTCATCCCCAGGAGGGTTTTCATGGGGATCTGCTTTTTCCCCGGAACAGGAGAAGTATATTACTACTTACTTCGGGAGCCCTGTTTTTGTTAGGGATTATCCGCGTGAACTTAAGGCTTTCTACATGAAGGAGAATTATGACAAGAAGACAGTAGCTTGTGTTGATCTTCTTTTTCCTTTCATTGGTGAGGTGGTGGGGGGGAGCAGCCGTGAAGAGAATTATGAAAAACTACTCCAACGGGCAAAATTACAGGGACTTGATACAGGAAAATTAGCCTGGTACTTCGATCTTAGAAAGAATGGTTACTCAGCAAGTGCTGGTTTTGGACTGGGTCTAGAAAGACTGCTAATGTTTATCACTGGCAGTGAAAATATCCGTGATACAATTCCCTTCCCCCGCACAGCAGGCAAGCTACAGTTTTAGTGATCTCTACCCTCCTGTGGAACTCCCTGCTCATTAAGGGCTCTGAGATCAAAAAGAGCGTTTCTTAACTCAATAGCCTTATCAAACTTGAACTCCTTGACAGCCTTTTCCATTCTCTTTACAATACTCTTCAGCCCTTTTTCCCTAGAAGGCTGGTCAAGCTTACCTTCTTTAAATTGATTGAGAAGCTCAGTAACATCAGCTTCTAGTAGTACATTCTTTATTCCCTTTTCAATAGTTCTAGGCGAGATGTTATTTTCTAAATTATGTTGAAGTTGGATACTACGCCGTCTTTCAGTTTCCTTAATCGCTTCATTCATATCCTTGCTTCTCTGGCTAGCGTAGAAGATAACTTTACCATTCTGGTTACGGGCAGCCCTCCCAACAATCTGAATTAGTGAACGTGTATCCCTCAAGAATCCTGGCTTATCAGCATCTATGATACAGACCAGTGAAACTTCTGGAAGATCAATCCCCTCTTTTAATAAGTTAATTCCTACAATTACATCATAAAAGCCCCTTCTTAAACTAGAAATTGCCTGGTATCTTTCAAAGACATTCATTCGACTATGGATAAAGACAGCTTTGACACCCTGCTCTTGGAAATAGGAGGCAATATCTTCAGACATTCCAATAGTTAATGCATAAACTAGAACCTTTTCACCACATGCGCTTGCCTTCCTTATCTCTTTTAGCATGTCAAGAACTTGGTTATATGAAGAACGGACTTCAATTACTGGGTCAAGAAGACCAGTTGGTCTGATGATCTGCTCTGTCAGCTTATTACCAACCCTATCTAGTTCAAAAGACCCTGGTGTTGCAGAAACATAGAGAACATCATCTAGTCTACAAAGAAATTCTTCAAAACTTAGGGGTCTATTATCAAGAGCAGATGGAAGTCTAAAACCATGTTCAACTAGTGTCTTTTTCCGGTTTCTATCAGTATTATACATTGCCCTCACCTGGGGGATAGTGATGTGCGACTCATCAACGATTGTTAAGTAATTACCCCTGGGAAAGAAGTCAAAGAGAACAAACGGACTCTCACCAGTTTTTCTTCTGTCGAAGTAGAACGAGTAGTTCTCAACTCCGTTGCAGAAACCAAATTCCTTAAGATCAAGGAGGTCATCACTCACCCGTTTCTCCAGTCGCCGAGCTTCGGAACTCTTACCCTCCAAAACTAGGGAATCTTTCTGGATAGCAAGGTCTTCTTCAATCTGTTTAATAATTTGTTTGATCCTCTCATCCTTTTCAATAATATACTGAACCGGCGGAATAGCAATCTCTGTGGGAGTTAGTTTTTCTGAACTCTCTTTACGGATCTTTGCAAGACTTTCTATGGTGCTATCTGCTAGTGATAGCTTAATTTCAAAAAACCAGTCTTCTTCACGATCAATGTCAATAATTGCTATCTTTGCTAAGTTCCTAATGGTTAAGTTTTTCTTTTCCGAATTATAACCAATATCAGACAACTCTTTCAGAAACTCTTCCCTAACAACTCTCTGACCAAGACTGATAGTAATAATTGCTTCCCGGTACCTGTAGGGGTCTAAACAACCATAGATGGAAGCAACTGAAGCAATAACTACTACAGAAGATTCGGTAGCTAGCGAGTTCAACGCACTCATGCGCATCTTCTCGATCCCAGCATTTCGTTGTGTACGTTTTTCAAGATATACATCGTTGTGTGGTTTATAGGCTTCGGGACGGTAGTAATCAAAAAAAGAAACATAGTATTCAACCTTGTTTTCGCAAAAAAAGCTTTTCATTTCAGCACATAGCTGCATTGCAAGAGTCTTATTGTGGGCAAGAATAAGAGTTGGTTTTTGCAACTGCTGAATAATGTTTGCCATTGTAAAAGTCTTCCCAGTGCCAGTAGCACCAAGCAGGACTTGGTTTTTTTCACCGCGTCTGAATTTTTCAACTATTTCTTTGATTGCCTGGGGTTGGTCCCCCGATGGACTTAGTTCCGTTCCTAACTTAAAATTCACGAGAAAATAGAGCTCACTTAACTTCCTTTTTATAAAGGACAATCCTGCGTAAATGCCTTCCGAGTATGGGGAACTTTTCCCTAGCTAAAAAGTATAATTACTGTTAAGAAGCTTGGTTAAGGAATGATCTCCTACACGCTAAGCCACTTGCCCAGGGATGTCGGTAAATTTTCTATGATTTACTAACACTTTATCATAATTATAGGTACTAGAGTTACACAACATTGAACAATACATTCTTTCTTTTTTTGAAGAATGGCTCTTTTAGCTATCCCACCATCCTTGAAAACCCTCCAGCTCTAGTCGTGTAACCAGGCTAGCAGTTGGCCCTAGCGAAGATAATTTCGAGGGTCACCATAACACAATTGCACCGCTGCTTTTCTGTGGTTACTCTTTGAAATTCTGGCACTCTCTCTCAGCAATCAAGAATTCTTCATGTTTTCTTCGAGTGAAAGAATTCTTGATTATTGAACAGAGTGCTCATTAAGAATCCCTAGTTCAGTAACTTCAGGATAATAGACTAGCTTCTACCTAAAAAACCCTTCATCACCTAGAAAGGTAATCTTAAAATGAAAGAAGTGTAGAACCTTAAGTAGTCTAAACTTCCAATCCCTGACACCTCCTATATGAACTTACGAATTACTTTTTAGACTCCCGATTTTCTTCATAAGTGCTATGGAGAGGATCTAGTAGTCTTCAAAAGCTACTCTAAAAAATCACTGCTAGTCGGTTGCTTATCAACTAAAAGATCTAGATCTACCTAAAGTAACTTCTCCCACTTTTTCTTCTCTTATAAGATTTTTTTCTGGTAGCCGAGCATCAAATATGGCTTTTTGTTCATTAATTTCTTTTTCAGCAGTCTTGGCAAGATCAATAATTTTTTCAAGCTGTTTCCTATAGAGAGAATTTATCTTATCAGTTGTTACTAGTTCCACTCTTTCCATAATACAGGTTAGAAGGGGATAATTTGGAGGATAATCATTCCAACTGTTAGCATCACGAAATGTCAGGTAAAACTTTTCATCTTCAGTTAGGAAGGTATTATCATTTTCATAAAAAATGCGTTTCATACCAAGAAAATTTCATTTTTCAATAGGTGCCCTTTCCTTATGATGACTAGCAATTGATTCCTCTCCAGTAAGCTTTGGTGCTGAGTTTTGAACAGCAATAAGAGAATCAACAAGTTTTTCAAAAGAAGAAACCGCCGGCTCTTTTTTTTCTTCCGGAGAAGTTATCTTCTGGTTATTTCTACTACTCCCTGGATTAGATTCGGAAGTATCCCTGCCATTACTAGATATTGGTTCTTTAGGATTAATGTTCATCTTAAACTCCTCTTAACTTTCCAGTAAGTCTATTTTCAACAGAACATTTACTAGGGTAGTTTTTCAATGATATTTTTAGCATTGATTAAAAAATTCTCACACATACTAGGAATCCAAAAGTAATCCTAAACAGATTATTGTCAAAGTCTTCGCCCAGTTAAGTTCTGGAATAACCAAGCTTAAAAGAATAGAAAACTAGGAAAGATTAACAGAATAAGGGGCAGACCAGAAGGGACAATGGACTCTGTCACTAGAGAAATCATCTTCTTCAAAAAATTTCTACCAAATTCTCTAACTGGGGGAGCTAGAAAAACTATTTCGTTCCTATGGTGCTACTTTGTACTTACCTACTCTGTTTTCGTTTACAAGAAACGTACTTTTCCTGGGGTAGGATAGTGCAGAAAGTATAACACCACAACTTACCGAGATATTCAACGAATTCATAGCATTTTTCATAGGAATTGTTAGTAAGAAGTCAGCTTTTTCAACAATACCCTTTCTAATTCCATTATGCTCACTTCCAAATACAATGCAAACGGCTTTCTGGGGAGGAAAATTTCTGTAATCAATAACCTTTCCCTCCTCCGAACAAACAGTGCATGCGATCTTGAAACTACTATTTTTCAGTATGTTGATGGTTTCTTTTAGTGAATTAACCATGCAAACAGGAACACAGGAGACACCACCCGTTGATACCTTAACAACAGTGCTATTAACAGCTACTTGGTTCTTGTTAGAAATAATGACACCATTGATACCAAATGCCGCACAGGTCCGGAGGATAGCCCCGAAATTATGCGGGTCTTCAATACCATCAAGCATAACTAGAACAGGGGACGGTGCACTTGTTTTCCTTCTTAAAAGAGAGGAAAGTGGTGAATAATTGTAGTTCTTTATAAATGCAATAATCCCCTGGTGCTTCTTGTCTGGAATATAACGACTAAAGTTCTCCTTTGTAAGAATTTGACAGAGAATGTTTTTACTAGCAATCTCCTGGTAAAGCAATTTGTAATCATCCTTCTTGTCCACTGAAATAATTACCTTCTTCAGTTCAAAGAAATCCGACCTGACAATGTTCACTACAGTATTCCTACCAAAGGCGATGATGTTCATAAATTAGCTAGTAGTTAAATGTCTAGTAGAAAAATTCTCTACAGTTAAAAAATAAAATGGTACGCTCTGACGGGATCGAACCGTCGACCTATTGATTAAGAGTCAATTGCTCTACCGCTGAGCTAAGAGCGCATTTTCAGACCAGAAGATCAGCAGGAAGAAAGAGAACATAGGAATGGTTGGAACTACCTTTCTGACTCCAGTCCTCTCTCTATGCTTAGTACTTATTAGTTTTTACCCCAGAGGCTAAGATTCTTTTTAATTTTTCTAATCCTCTCAGTAGCTATCTGCCTGATTTCACAGTTGTTTTTTGCAAGAACCTGGTCAACTCTTTCATAGTGTACAGCAAAACTTTTTCTAACCGGTTCCAGCGAGTTCTTTAAAAGCTCAATAAGCGCAAGTTTGAGTTGATTATAGCTAGAAGCTAAGAATTGTCTTTCAACTTCCCTAGTATCTAGGGCACCTAGTTGCGAGTATATCGTAAGTAAATTTGTAACTCCTGGCTTCTTCTGTTCATCATAATAAATTGTTGCTTCAGAATCTGTCTCTGCTCTCATCACCTTCCTTGTAATTTCTTCATCGCTATCAAGAATTCCTATGTAGTCACTACTAGTTTTTGACATTTTCTTCAGGGGATCACGAAGACCCATAATTTTGGAACCCTGTTCAGGAATCAGGAAAGTAGGAACTTTTAAGTAATTGTTGTTATTGGCGTTGAACTTCCCTGCAAGGTAGCTAGCCAGTTCCAAATGTTGCTTCTGGTCCCTGCCAACTATGACTAAGTCTGCTTCGTAGAGGAGAATGTCGCTTGCCATCAACACCGGGTAGGAAAGTAAAGAAAGACTTGCTTCTCTGCTCCCCCCTGACTTTTGCTTGTACTGAATCATGTTAACTATTCTTCCAGTTGAGCAGTAGGAGGATAAGAAATAAGCTAGTTCTAAGTGCGCACTGACTTGTGATTGAACAAAAATCTTGCAGTTTTCTTCCCGCAGTCCACATGCGTATAGTAGTGCAGTAATTTCCCTTGTCCTGTCATCATAGGGAATGCGTTTTTCTGAAATAGTTGTGAGAGCATGTAAGTCAGCGATCATCAAAAAGATCTGGTATTTCTCCTGTAGTTTAACAAGGTGTTGAATAACCCCAATGTAGTGACCAAGAGTCAAGGTTCCAGTTGCTGTAATCCCGGTAAAAAGGAGGGGTTTTTTATTATCGTTACTCATTTTTCATATTTTTTCAAAGAAAGTCTTTTCTGTCTAAAACCTACTTTTAATAAGCGTTTAAACCAGCTTAGTTATTTACCTGATAACTTAAATGCTAAAACAGGACCAGAAAATAAATGAACAGTTACCTGCAGTCATTAATTTCAATAATTAGTATTCTCAGTGGAATTTTAATCATCCTCTTCTACTTCCTCTTTGAGAGAGTTAATGATTCAAACCAGAGGATTTCTACTGGTCAGAACATCAACGAAGAACTGAGAAAGACTGGTTTTTCACGAACAACGCGCATTCTAAACTATATATACATTGTACTGGTTATAATCTTCCTGTTAATAATCTACTTCCTGGTTCCCCAACAAAAACTAAGGTAGACTAAATAGGTAACTAAGTTAGAAACAGATGGAAACACAGGAAATCCTACAGGTTATTACAAGAGAGTTAGGAATAGCTTACTACGAACGGGGACGGAATGTTTTCTTCTCCTGTCCTTTCCACATTGATAAAACCCCCTCGCTTTCCTTCTCAAAAGAAAAGAAGTTTTTCAAGTGTTTCTCATGTGATTTCAAGGCAAAGGATGTCTTCACCTTCTGGGCAAAAGTGAAGAAAGTGAGTCTCAATAAGGCCCTTGAAAAGTTTGCAGAACTTGGCTATATTGACTATACAGGTTTAACAGTAGAAGAAGAGGAAACAACTGGGGAGAGGATCCTTAAACTAGCAAGTGAAATTTACCAACACAACCTATTAACAGCAGAAGGTAGTGAGCAGTTAAACTACCTCGAAAAGGAAAGAAAACTAGATAGTACAATGATTGAGCAATTTGCGCTAGGAACTAGTATCTCTAACAACCAACTTAGCAAACTCTTCTTTGGAAGTAAAATTTTTCCTATTAGTGATCTTGCTAGGAGTAATCTTTTCTACATAACTGATAAAAAGGACGGTTTTGACTTTTTCTGGACAAAACAGATAATTTTCCCAGTCAACAATGAAATGGGAAAACTGGTATCTTTTGCCTCACGGAATTTAAACCCAGAGAGGGATGGAAAGTACTTCTTCCTATCTGGAAGTGGATTAACTCAGAAGTCCTCACTTATTTACAACTATGAGAGAGTAAGGGAACTTAACGAAGCCTCTTGTTACCTTGTAGAGGGTTTTTTTGATGTGATTAGTTTAACAAGAAAGGGGTTCTGTAACTCATTATCAACACTAGGCACATCAATTTCTATTGAACAGCTAAAGCTCCTGAAAAAACTGGAAAAAAAGATAATTATTTTTTTTGATGGTGACCAAGCAGGGGTCACAGCAGCAGTAAAGGCAGCAGCATTGCTGATTCTTAATGATATTGACTGTGAAGTAATTGAACAGCAGGGAGCAAGCGATCCTGATGAGTTATGCTTACAGGGAGAGAGAGAAATCAACAGGGTAGTTAGAAGAAAACGCAGTCCCATCCCTTTTATTATCAGATACTACTTCAAAAGTATGCAAGTTGAAGAGAATCCCCAGAGAACTAAGTCATTTGTTCTAAGAATTGCAGATGTTTTCAGCCAGTTCAGAAGGAATGTACAACTTTTTGTTGCTAAGAAGATATCTGTTATAACCGGGATGACACTCAGTGAAACAAAGGAGATTTACTTTTCCAGTAGTAAGCAAAAGTTTGAAATAAAAGATCTTGCTTATGATCAAGACTTAAACTTGCTCGAAGAAGCAGTAATTTATTATTCCTGCAGGAACCGTGAGTTCTGGTTAGGGGCCAGCCAGAGTGGTTCAAGCTTCTCAATTAGGAAAAACCAGAACCTGTGGGAAATTGTCAACAAGTTTTACACAGAAAATTCTGCTACTGAAAACTTTAATGAATTTGAAAAACACGAAGAGTTTCTTGACCTACCTCTCTTTGATGAAAATGAGGGAGAGAAGGTAAGAGTTTTACAGGCATTTACCGAAAGAAGAATAAAGTTAGGAAATCTCTAGTTCTTTATATAATGCATATGGAGGAGATAGGGGGATTCGAACCCCCGCGTGCTTTCCAGCACCTATTAGTTTTCGAAACTAATCCCTTCAACCACTTGGGTATATCTCCAAATCCTCCCTAGGAAAATATTCGCTAAAGACTAGTATAAATCAAGGTAAAACCGTAGCACAACAATGAAATAGTCTTCTTCTAAGCAGCTAGGCTGTTATTCATAGCAGTAATGTTACCTTCTTGCAGGGGTAATTTATGCCTTATGCCAGCTTGGAAAAGTCCAGAAGGTTCCCGGTTAAAATCCCATTTTTTTTATGCTACTAGGTAAAAATTTAAAGCAATGCAATCACAGAGGAAGAATTTAAATTAGTTCATCAGCAGGCAGTGACTTAGTTACATACAAATTTTTTGTCTGTCTATACATCTTGTATGTGGAAGCTGCCCGGGGGGCTACTTGCACAAACCTCCTTAACTTGCCTAGCACTGAGCTAATATTAAAACCCAGCAGAACAGCGTTGATTATTTCACTGTCCTTCGGAAAGAGAATGAAGTAGAAAGCAGTAAATATAATACTTAGCTCTGAAAAGACCAGTTGCTGTTGAACTTTGACAATAATAGATGGAAACTTTAGCTTTTCCTCAACCTCCTCCTCCTCCTCCCTTCTAGTGATATTTTCTATGATTAACATGCTACAAGACATTAGCACTAGACAGAAGAAAGTCTTTACTAAGAATAATCCTCTAATTTCTCTTGTACGATTGATATTAATTACTGCCCATAAATCAATAAACAGTTCACAGAAACAAGAGAAGAAAGAGATAAAGTCATCAACTATCCTATCCGAAAAAGACCTTGTTCATTCTGCAGCTTCTCCTACCCCAAACTTTTCACCAGTAATCTTCCTGGAGTTTTGTTTTACCCGTTCCGTATAGGATATTGAAAGTGTTCTGAAAATTACACGGAAAGCATAGCATACAAGGAGAATTATACCGAATAACCTGATTCATGAATCACTCTTACTACTACCCCTGAATTGAAGGCTAGTGAAAAGAAAATCGAAGTAACCTCTTTTCTGGTTGTTGAACAGTGTATTAACACTATAGCGGGAAACCGCAGGAAAATATGAAGCAAAGAAGATTGAAAGAACTAGTCATAGAAAAGGAAGACGCATAGCTACTCATCTCTTTATTCGTGTTCCTGAATTTTCTGCCATAATATAAATTCCCTTCTCCAAAAATTACCAGTGTTGATTATGCACTACCATTCTGAACAGTAACAATGTTTATTAGTTTATTTTTAACTTCAATGATCCTAAATATTTTTCTCACAGATAGTGAGGATATAACACCAGGAAGTTTCATTGCAAGCTCCAGTAGTTTATTGTTTTCCAAAGTGGGATTTTCCAAAACACCTCTCTTTTTCCCATCAACTTGTACAACTATTCGCATATCCTGCTTAAAGCTTTCCCCAGCGAGGGATGGTCAGCTACTGAAAGTAAGTAATTCATCAGCGAATTTACTTCACAATTCCTCTGCAATATGCGGTGCAAGCGGGCTTAGTAGTTGAACGAATACCTTTGCATAGGAAAACGGGATGGCATCTGCCAAGTAGCACTTGTTAATGAACTCCATCAGTCTTGCAACAACTAAATTTAGTTTTAGTTTTTGGTAATCATTAGTAACTTCCCTAACTAACCGGCAAAATGATATCCGCAAGCTTTCGTCAACATCCTCGTTCCTAACAAATTTACCACGGTCACCCATAAGGAGAACATAAACGCGGTTTAGTCACTTCTTCATTGCGGCAACACCCTTGAGTGAAAAACTAGTGGTTTGTTCTGCCGGAGCGAGGAAGACTTCATAGAGACGTAGAGCATCAGCCCCCCACTCCTCAATGCAGTAATCAGGACTAATTACATTACCATGCGACTTAGACATTTTCTCACCATTTTCCCCCAGAATCATCCCTTGACAGAGTAGTTTCTGGAAGGGTTCTCCGTATTTTAAGATACCAATCTTTTGTAGAACCTTATGCCAAAAACGTGCATACAAAAGATGTAAGTTGGCATGTTCCTGCCCCCCTACATAGAGGTCAACAGGCAATCAATGGTCAAGAATGGTCCTAGTCGCAGAACTATTAAGGTTTAGGTAACCATCCTTTGTACGGAGAAGAAAGGCTATGTAATACCAGCAAGAACCAGCCCACTGGGGCATTACATTAACATCCCTCCTAACAGGTAGCTTACCATCATCTACTGTTACTCATTCAGGTAGTTTTTGCAGTGGTGAGTAATGCTCGCTGGTTGGGGAGAAATCCAGAAGTTCAGGAAGTTTTAGTGGTAGTTGAGAATCAGCTAGAACCCTTGTAGTACCATCTTCAAGGTGGAGAATAGGAATTGGTTCTCCTCAGTAACGCTGCCGTGAGAATACCCAGTCACGTAAGTGATAGCTTTTACTTTCAAATCCACTCTTTTTATTAACAAGGTAGGTTGTAACTTTTTCAACCGCCTCTTCCTTGCTATTAGCGTAGTTTAGAAGATTTCCTGTATACCGCAATTCCCCCTTACTAGTAACAAAAATAAAGTCCCTGATTGGTAGATCACACTGGAGAGAGAACCGGTAGTCAATTTGGTAATTCTGCTCCCTTTCCTGTTTGCTTAGGAAGGAAGCATGGTTGTTACTATTAAGAATTTGCATACTAAAAGGGGAAATCATTAGGGCACCTGTACCATAATCGAAAACAAAGTTAGTAACCCAGACAGGTACTTTTTCCATCGTAACCGGGTTTAGACAATAACTTCCAGTAAACTCCCCCTTTAGTTGCTGATTTATTTTGCTGAGCCCATTGTCACTATCTTTTCATTGACGACAAAAGTTAAAAACTCGTTCCGAAAAGTTCAAACCAACAAGATAGTTCAACATTTTGTGTGAGGGGGAGATAGCAACTGCGTTCACACCAAGAATGGTATCGGCTCTTGTTGTAAAAACATCGACTGAAGTCTCCTCTTGTCCGCAAACCTTGAACTTAATAACTACTCCCTTCGAAACACCAATTCAGTTCTTCTGGAGGTTTTTAATACTGAGTGGTCAGTCAAGTTTCTCAAGGTCGCTAGACAGTCTTTCAGCATACTCTGTTATACGTAATGTTCACTGTGGTATCTCTCTCTTAACAACAGGAAAGGAACCACGTTCTGAGAATAGTTTACCATTAAGGTTTTTAACTTCCTCATGGGCAAGAACTGTCCCAAGTTCTTCACACCAGAAAACTGGTATTTTTAGGTAATCAGCTAGTTTTTCAAGGTAAATTTGCTTAAAGATTCACTGCGTTCAGCGGTAGTAATCCGGTTCACTCGTATTAATTTCCTTACTTCAATCATAGGAAAAGCCCAGTTTGTTCAGTTGTTGTTTAAATCTTTCAATATTAACAGCATTGAAAATTGAAGGGTGGTTATTTGTCTGAATTGCATACTGCTCAGAGGGCAGTCCAAAGGCATCCCAACCAGTCGCTGTAAGAACATTGAACCCATTCATACGGTAGAAACGTGCTGCCGCATCAGCAATGGTATAGTTACGAACATGACCCACGTGTAAACCACTTCCGGAGGGGTAGGGGAACATTGGTAAAATATACTTCTTAGGTTTTGAGAAGTCTTCTAGATTAGTAACAAAAAGCCTATTTTCAAACCAGTATTCCTGCCACTTTTTCTCAATATCCTGGTGAATATACCGTATTTTTGACTCATCGATGGTCATTTTTTTTACAAAAAAGCAGGGCTTTATCCTGGGCGTCACACTTTGGCCTGGGTAACACCTAATTTTAATTCTTAACTTTCTTAACAGTCAGGATTGGGACTTACCCTTTTACTTCCCCACCGAGTTCCTCCCTAAATTCATCTTCGAGACCAAAGAATCTTACCAGGTGTTGACCAACCCCTCCTGCTTGGTTATCAAACTCAGTAACTTCGTGGGAAAGGGTCTTTAGTTCAAGAGTCCCATTAGCCATGGCAATTCCATAGCCCACCTTCCTGATCATTTCATAATCATTTTTATCATCTCCAAAAGCAAGCACCCGACTCAGGGGGATATTATAGTACGAAGAAATTCACTCTGCGGCAGTCCCCTTGTTAGAAAAAGCACTTCTAATTCTGATTACAGCACTCTCCCTATCAACAACAAGCTGCTTATCAGCTTCGGAAGCACTTTTTTTTAGTTTACTAATGAAGTTGAAAGAAACAGAAGATTTATACTTCCTTAGGGCAGATATAATACTGTTTATTTGTGTACCATCACTTGGAAACTCAAGGACAACTTGCAGAGCATCCCTAGCACCTAAATGCTTAAGAACATCCCCACAAACGTAGGGATTATTGTTGAAGAAAACTTCTTTTCAGTAAACATGCTCACTGGTTGAGATTGTTTCATTGTCTGTACTATCAACAAGAAAGTCACGAAGATGTTTCTTGATTTTCGGATCCTCAACTATTTCACGGATAATTGCATTAGAGATAGGAGCAAAAAACTTCTCCTTAGTACTGTTACTAGGATTAAGTATATAGGCACCATTGTAGGTAGCAAGATAAGTATCTAGACCTAGTTCACGGTAGAAGGGAACTGCTGACAAGTAGTTCTTTCCAGTGGTGATACAGATTCTATGTCCACGCTTCTTTAGTACAGTAAGCACTTTCCTACTGAAAGAATTGAAAGTACGAAAATCCTTGTTTAGAGTAGTTCCATCTAAGTCTACTAGGACTAGGTATTGTTGATCTTTTTTAACTGTCATAATTGTGAGTATTTACCACTCCTTCCGATAGCTCCTTTTTTTCCTGTATTTTTTTGAATATTGGATCCCCAGGAAGACTTTCCATAAGTAAAGTCCATTAAGGATTATTCTAAAAATAGAAATTTTTGTTACTTATATTTATTACTTGTTTTTAGTAGATACAAGTTAGTTTAGTCTTTGTAAAAAGTTTAGGTCTAATCCTAGTAAATACTAGAAGTTTAGATTTTCTCACATTCTGCAAATTTAACACTTACTGGCGTGAGTCTACCAAAAAAGTCGAGGTTGATTGTGACTGTTTCTTTCCTTGGGTCAACTTTTGTTACCGAACCACGGTGGTCTTTGAAAAAACCTTCTCTGACCAGAATTAAATTCCCCGGTTCAAAGACCGGCTTACTTACAAAATCCTTAGAACTAAACCGGTCCTGAGTTTTACTTCGCAAGTTGGAATTAGTACTCCCTCTCCTTCCTATTGATAGAAAGTTGTTCATCTCTAGAATAGATAGGGCAGTGGGGTTCTTACCAAGATCACTTTTATCATGGTTAAGAAAACTAATAACACCCTGTGTAGAGTAGAAAGCTGCCAGTAATTCTCTACTCATTAAGCAGTTGACAAAGAGGTAACTAGAAAGTAAGTTTTTTGTTTTCCCCGCCTTGTCAAAACCTTCTAGGAATTTTACCTCTGCTACTTGTTCATCTAGTTGGTGATTTTTTAAAGAACTGTAGATACCATCAATAATCTGCTTCTCATGACCACCTCTCACAAATAAGATGTACCAATTATCATAATTCTTCTTTTTCATTTTGTCTAGTTAAGTAATCCAGAATTAGAATCGAGGACCTATCATTACCTTGCTTCTTTTAAGATCAGAAATACTGAGATAGGAACCCTTGCGAAGATGCCGCTTCTGCTTAGTAGTCTTACTACCAAATAAGTGGGAAGTTGATGCGTGATCCCTCTTGATTTTCCCACCCCCAGTTGCAGAGAACCTTTTGGTAAAGGATGATTTTGTTTTAAATTTAATCTTTTTCACTTTGCTATGTTTTTTTATTCCTAAAAAGGGTTAGAAGATAAGTATTTCCAACTAACTTAACTTCATCACGCAGCTGAAAAAAAGGGGAGGCTTCTGTAACACCAGTCAGGATCTTATTAACCTTCTGGAGTGCCAAGTCCTTATGTTGTTGTTCCCTTCCACGCATAAACAAAACAACCTTTACTGTTGAACCGTTCTCAAGTCACTTTAGAATTTTTCTAACCTTCACGCTTGCATCATTCTCACTAATTGCAAATGAGAACTTAGCCTCCTTAAGCAAGTTTTTTTTACTTACTGTCCTACTAGCATCTTTCTTCTTCATTTGGTAAAGATACTTAGGAAAGTCTAGTATCTTACAAACGGGTGGATTTGTATTTGGAGTAATACAAAAAAGATCCAATCCACTGTCTTTGGCAATTTGCAAAGCCTCTTCCCTTTTTGTAATTCCCATATTTTCCCCTTCTTGATTAATTAGAAGAAAGGTAGGAAATTCAATTTTTCCATTTAGATGTTGGAAAAGTGCATTTTTATTAATGGCAGTACTTTGTGCTCTCATTTTTCCCTTGTAGTGTTTTCTTTCCTTAGATATATACTATTCTTAAATATATTGTAAAGTTAAAAACTTACCAATACTACTGATAGCTACAATATGGGAAGTGCTAGAGAGCAGTACAGCTTTTACAGCAAAGAGATTCCCATAGCAATAAGTAAAAAAACTGGGAAATCTAAACTTCCAATGAAAATGGTAACAGACATTGCTCAGTCAAGACTCTTGCAAGTAAACTTTTTCTAGTCACCACGAATAGGATAGGAAATAGGAAAATTAGGACGCAAATCACCTACATCCTGCCGTATTGTTGTCTGTTCAACTAAATCTTCCCTAGCTCCAAAAAGTTGTTCCCAAACTGCTCCTCCTTGCTCTACATCTTCATTTTGTGGTATTTCGTTATGGCGATGATCATTTCCTCTAATATTATCGAACATATTAGAAAGATGTTTAATTTCATTAAGACGATTCTGAAGTACATTGCAGTGGTTCTGAAATCTCCTGGAAATTTGTTCTGTTACCTGTGCATCCTCATTCTGGTTATTCAAAGGTGGAATGCGATAAGAATTTCCAAATCTCATTCTATGGATTCTCTGACCACTACCAGTTCTATACTGCCTAGTGATTATTCGAGATTCACCACCCCTGGCTTGGTGCGCAATTTGCTCAGATGAAAAAATAATTAACCAACAATGTAAACAAGGTTTTTTACTAATACCAAAGTATGTGTTGTTAGTAAAAAACTCTATGGGATTAGAATTACTTATTGAAGCTATTCTCTCTAACATCGCTTGCTCAGCATGCTTACCCGAGTCATTTCTCACATAAAAGTCCAAATTTCTCCCATCTGTTCTCTGATCATGGTTATAATTACCACTGATCACTCGGGAAATTACCTGTCACTGATCAGTAATAAGCCCATTTGCTAGGACTTTTACATCATGAACATTTATAAGAGGTACGAAAAAAGCATCATCCACTAGGTTATTTTGTTGCAGATAATTAATGAATTGCTGACGACTATTGATAAGAGCTATGACTTGATCTTCATTCCATTCATCATCAATAAATTGATTGTAGTTGTCGGGTATTTGTTGATGCAATTGGTTTAAAAAATTCCCGAAAAACTCCGCTCCGTTTCGATTGAGTCTTCCTATAATTTGCAAACTGTGGGAAGAAGCTTTGCGTTTATCTTTTCAAAATGCTTTCTTAAGCAACCTTCCTAATATCCTCCCCTCTACCTCCCCACGCTCTTCCTGTCTTTGCTCGTTATTTAGCTGGGTTAAATCACGAAAATCTGCAAAAATACGTCGGGCATATTGAGTATAGTTGGTATTTATGTCCCTAACATCACTGCCTATACTTGCTGATCTGATATTACAACATCAGAAAAAGAATCTGTTATTCTCTTCATTTTCATTCTTCACAAGAAGACAAGCGCAGGCGCATTCTAAACTCTGAAGCATTATTCTGGACATTACTATGCAGAGATTTGTTCGTGCATTTTGTTGATTTATTTGAAGATTTTCTTCAATGTTCTCCTGGGGAACCAAATAAATGTTACTGCCAATATCATTTCTAAGTACTTCTCTGAGTGAATTTACAAGTTCTTCACTAGGTCTTTCAAGTAAATGCTGCTCATTAATAAACGCTGGTCTTAAATTTTCTCTATCATCCACATTGTCAAGGATTTCTATAAGTCGTCCTATGAACTCAATCCCTCGATCATAGTTTCCGAGTGCTTCCCTAAATTCTGGATTTTCAAGTTCTCTTCCAAGTTCCCTTTTAAAGTTCGCTTTAGTACGCTTACAATCTCTCATAATTGTAGCTAGGAAATCAATTTGTTGATTACTAACTACCGTTCCACCTTCTTCTGGTCTTCTCATTCAATCAGGGTTAGGTATTTGGTTGGTGATAAGTGCATCATTTTGTGCAATAAACACCCGGAGCCTTCAATTATTACCAGCGTCAGCAATGGCCTGTGCAAAATTTTCCCGAAAAACTTCATTTGATCTTTCTTGTATTTGCCGTTGTCTTTCTAGCCGTTGTTGTGTAGTTTCTTCCTGCCACTGAGCTGCTCTATTCCCTACTTGATTTTGTATTTGTATTCTTTGACTTCTTCTTGGTGGTTGTTCATTCTGTCGTTCATTTGGTAGCTGCATTTCTTAGGTTTCCTTCCATTATTGTTGCACAAAGTCTTACTTACGGATTTGCGGTCTATTTCATATAGTTTAGCAATAAAAAAGCTAAAATTCAACATGTGTAGTGTGAAAAACTAAGAACAATCATATTATAGTATAGGTGCATAGACATACCCATGATCAAAAATAATAAAAAAAGAAAACTGGCAGGAGAAAACACAATCAGCGATACTGTAGAACACTCTAATACAAAAATTAAAGACAGTACTGAAAGTGATAGTACATTTGTTGATATGTACAGTATGAATAACTCGAAAGAAAACAAGTTCTACGAAACTCTGCTGAATTCTCCATGTGAAAAGGATAATAAAATATTTAGTGAAATTGCTAGAAGAGAGAACTTTAATTACCTAAAAGAAGGCTTGAGATTGAAAGAGCACCATAGTAGAAAAGACCATGAATACTGTGTCTACAGAACTTTTTTACTCTTCTCTTCTGGACAATTTGCAGAAGAAGACTATAGCTTAGAAGTTCTCAAATGACTAGTTGATGAGCAGGAAATTGAAAAAATCATTCAGAAAGAGAGCCAGGTGAAAATGATTCACTTACTAACAAAACAAAATAATCTATGTGCGGTTAAATGAGCTTTTGCAGAATACTATAAACCTAGTGATCTCGGAAATATTTTTGAAACTCGCGATGAGTATGAGAAAGACATTTTTAACTATGCTGTAGATGGAGTTGCAGTTATGCAAGAGTCATGCTCTGATGAAGAATCATGAGAAGTCTTCGAGCTAATTACCCAGAAATACAAAGAAAAACTATTAGCTGAAGGTAAAAATAGTAGGGAAATTAAAGAGCTGGTAGAAAAAGAAATTTCACTGAGTCGGGATTATTACTTTTATTAGAAAATATTCAGAAATTTGTAGTATGGATAATACAATGCATGAATATCTTACATCATACGATTATTCGAAATTAGATAAATTAAATCTTTAAAAATATTCAAAAGCCCTGCTATGTATGTATGATAGAAGGAACAAACAAATATTCAGAATTGTCAGTAAATAAAATGTTAGCTCTCTAAAAAAAGTCTTTTTCCAAGTTGCTTCGTAAAGTGGAACTTATGAGATCACTATTACTGGGAATAAGGCTACTATAACTGCTAGTTAAAAGTCCTAGCAATTACTAAAAGTAAATTAAGGTAAATTTACTCCTAATCATGAATGGTTAACTACTACAAATTCTTTTCAAGGAAATTATTAGTACTAATTACTACCTTCCCTGTGTACAATGGGCTGTATTCTATTAAAAAATTCAGAAGTGGAGATTTCTCCCCTAGCAAGTATCTTATCTAACTCTTTTCTAAGAGTTTTATTTTCCTCAAGTCTTAGTACCTCACCCTTGTAAATTCTTCTTCTAAGAGCAAGACTTTTGAGGTATATTTCCTGCGGGCTGTATAGCGAGTTAAACACTACGAGCTCAAACCTGTAGTCATAGAAACTTTTGCGAACACTATACAGTTCACCGCCCCTTACCCATGTAGATACGAGTTCCTCGTCTGGTCAGTCATGCCGGACATTCTCAATAAAGAGTACTTTCTTCTTATTATCAATGCTTGCCAGCTCCCTAAAATCATCGTTAGATACTAGGAGTATTTCAAAAAATTGGTAGCCCATCGAAGATAGCACCCTATTGGTATAAGCACTCTTTCCAGCGTTATCTGGTCCATATATCCAAATGGTTTTAACTTCTTGATTTGTCATGTTTACGAGTATTGTTTGTTAAGGCTGGTTTTAGTTGTTTAAAACCAATAACATTGAGATTGTTACCATAAATCACAGGTCCTAGTCAGTTTCTAGTAAATTAATACTTATCTTCCACAGTACTTCTCCGTATGCTAATCACTACCCTAAACCAAGTACCTAACAGCACACAACTGTCTAACCTATACTAAATCCTCAGGTTTTTTATGACTAGGTTGTTTCATTCAATTCCTTAATCTTTGCAACTAAATCATCCTTACTCAGAGAAGAGGAAAGATTATTATACCAAGTTTTCAAAACGAAAGAATCATTCTCAACTTCCTCATTCCCTATCACAATATAGGCAGGAATTTTTAGTTTATAAATCTTGTTTATTCGACTAGACAAATGCTTGTCTTTCCACACTTCGAAACGAACATTTCCTTTTATTAGTTTTGAAACTTCCCCACAGTACGAGGAGACAACACTGCCATTTTTTTGGTTGGAGAGTGGTAAGAGAACTAGTTGACAAGGAGCTAATCAAAACGGGAGTTTACCATTCTTCTGCTCAAGAAGAATGGAGATAAAACGTTGGTAGGAACCAATTGAGGAGTAGTGGATAATAACTGGTGTTTGCTGCGCTCCTTTTCCGTTAACATAACTAAGATTGAATTTCCTAGGAAGAATAAAATCAAGCTGGATAGTAGCAAGGGTAATTCTCTTGCCATCACTAGTCCTAACTTCAATATCAAGCTTGGGACCATAAAAAGCAGCCTCCCCTTCTAACTTAGTAAACTCCACTCCTATTCCCTCAAGAGCATTAACTAGTGAGTCTTCGGCATACTTTCAAAGAAGTTCATTGTCATGATACTTACTTTTCTGATCACTGCTATGGAATGAACAAACAAAACGTTCTACTTTAATTGTAAATTTTTCAAAAATGCTACGAATGAAGTAGAAACACCTTTGAAAAACTTCTTCAATTTGTTCTTCGGTGCAGAAGACATGGTTATCAGAGAGTTCCATTCATCTTGCCCTCTCCAAACCCTTAAGTGAACCAGAAGATTCAAAGCGATGGAGAATAGAATGTTCACAGATCCAGACTGGTAGTTCACGGTAGGAATGAATCCCCGCTCTGTAAACAATACAGTGGTGCGGACAAGTCATCGGACGCAGTTGAAAAACCTCTCCCTGCTTTTCAATAGCAGGAAAGATATACTCACTATAGTGGTCAAGATGACCACTCCTCTGGTAGACTGACGGGCGGGCAAGTACTGGCGAAACTACTTCTTGTGCACCCATTTCATGCTCTTTCTGACGGATAAATTGTTGAATGATATTCTTAATAATTGTTCCCCTCCGGAGAAGAATTGGTAAACCCTTCCCAACTTCATCATCAGAAAGAAAAATTTCCAGTTCCTGGTTGAGCTTACGGTGGTCAGAGTTATTTACTTCCTTCTGCTTTAAGTTTTCCATTTTGACTGAATGTAGAACAACTACTATTCTCCCTTTTCAATCTCTAGTTCGTCATCTTCATCAATGTAATCAACATCCTCACTTATCTGGGAAGTAATGAAGATATCCGCTATCTGCTCTCCTTCCTTTTCACGAAACATGGAACGTTTCTTGGATTTTGAACTATGAAGAAAATCGTTTTTACCATAGAAAGCAACTGACTTTCCTGCTAGTATGTATATATAGTGGTGAAGCTGTGCAAGATCGATAACTGCTACTTGAACTAGTGGATTATACCTAATCAAGAACTTTCCCTGACAGTTCGGACATAGTTTAATTGCCTTCTGTAGTTTCTTAAACACTGGACACTGACTGTATGCTGTAACACCCTTGCTCTTATCACAACACAGAGCTGTTCTATGTTCAATAATCTGTCTATCATGGAGATCACACCAACGGTCTTTCTTATCCCGCAGAGACTTGTACTGAGTCTTGTAGGCCTGTTGACCAATCCCACCAATTCTTTTTGCTTGTTTCATCCTTGTGAGAGGAGTTTTTCGCCCAAGATTGTCAGCAGTGATTCCTAGAAGCAGTTGCTTTGCCTGCTCAAGACCGTTCTTTATAACCACAAGACTAACGGTTTCATCATAATTATTTTCTTTAACCCTAACTCCCGTATGTCCATAGGAACCTCTCCCCCGCACCCTGACTAGTTTCTCGTCAAGGTACTTGTAACGTCCCTCCTTTGTAAAGATTAGAACTTTATCACTTCCTGATGTGAAAGCAGCATCCGTAATTTTGTCATTGAAGCGGGTAATGTTAACTACCTTCTTTCCCGAAACAAAAATACTACCAATCTTTGAAAGTTCAACTCTTTTGACTTTCCCCCTACGTGTAAGAAGCAGAAGGTATCTATTATTGGTTGTTTCGAAGTAGCGGTCTTCTACAGCTAGAATATTAGTAATTATTTCATTCTCTACTAACTTAAAAATCCCAGATTCACGGAGGTTTGTTCCGTACCTCTTCCCATGCTGAACAGGAAGTGTATAGACTGGAACAATGTACAACTTACCAAAATTTGAAAGACACCATAGGTCAGCATGGGTGTTTGTTCTTACAATTTTACAGTTTTCTGTTCCCTTGGCAAGCTTGTTAATTTCCCTCCCCATGCTTGGCGAATTGGTTGATGGAAGAATAGAGGAATCATAAACATTTAGGTAGCTGTGAATCCTCCTCGCCTCCTTCCCAGTATCCAGGTCAATCTTACGCTCTTCACTAACATTTAAAATAACCAAACGGTCCTTTTTGACCACTAGCTGCTTCTCAGCAACGGAGCGGGATCCAAATAAAATGTCAGTACGTCTTTCATCCTGCAGGTAGCGGTCCTTTAGGACTTCAATTTCACTCACCAGGTGGGTTTTTCTCACTTCTTCTTTTTCAATTAATTCAGAAAGCTTTGATTGTTCCTTGTGCAGGGAAGAAATCTTCTCTTCGAGACGTTTTACACGCTCGCTTGAGAACTGCCGGAAACTTGATGGAGTATCAAGGATCTGGTTGACGGTTTCCTGGCTAATGGTAAATCTTCCCTTTAGTCAATTATTACGTTCATCATCTGTAGTTGCTTTTTTGACAATTTCAGCAATTTCCTGGTAATTATTTATAATAAAGAGTTGAACAGAAGCTGCATCTAGTTCCCTATTATTCTTCTTCTGTAGAAACAGGGATTTCTTCCCAATATCAAGAAGTCTGCGGTTGACAAAACTCTGAAGAAGTTCCTTTAGATTGAAAATTCATGGCTTTTCATCCTCCAAACCCCTTAACTTAACACTAAAGCTTGTTTGCATACTAGTACGTTTGTAGAGTTGATTGAGAATAATTCCTGGTTCATAACCATTTTCCAAACGAATACAGATGTTAATTCCTTCCCAGTTTGAATAGTCAGTGATTGAACGTAAACCCTCAATTTTCTTCCTCTTAACTAGGTTGTCAACTTCTTCAATTAAGGATACCTTATTAACCTTAAAAGGTATTTCGGTTATGGTAATTAAGTTATCTTCGAGTCGGGTTCTACATCTTACATAGATAGTACCCTCTCCTCTTTCGTAAATTCCCTGTAGGTCACCACCATTAATGATCACACCACCAGTTGGGAAGTCAGGACCCTTAATGCAACTGAGTAGGTCAGAAACTTCTAGGCTGGGATTCTTCACCAACTCAGTGGCAGCAGTAAGAACTTCTCTCAAGTTATGCGGTGGTATATTGGTACTCATTCCAACAGCAACTCCACTTGAACCATTCAGAAGTAAGTTTGGTAGAAATGAGGGTAGAATTGTTGGCTCTTCTTCAGTTTCATCATAGTTGACTTTCCAGTCAACAGTACCAAAATCAATATCACCAATCACCTGCAGACCATAGGGTGTCAAGCGGGCTTCTGTGTAACGATGTGCACCAGCATCATCACCATCAATTGAACCAAAGTTACCCTGACCATCGACAAGTGGATAACGGTAGTTAAAGTCCTGTGTCATCTTCACCATTGCCTGGTAAATACTTGAGTCACCATGCGGATGGTACTTCCCCATTACCTCCCCAATCACCTTAGCTGACTTTTTAAATGGTTTATTGGGAAGAATATTAAGCTGGTAGAGAGTGTAAAGAATTCTTCTCTGAACAGGCTTTAGCCCATCATTAATATGGGGGAGGGCCCGTCCTTCGATTACCATGTAAGCATAACGGAGAAAATTTACAAGGGCAAACTGACTAACTTCAACTCTATTATCGGTGCTAACAAGCAACTGAACACCGCGGTGCTTACCACTTTCTAGGAGAAGCTTACGTTCATCACTCTTGATTCCCATCAGGCGGTTTATTTGTTCCTCTGCTTCTTGTACACTAGTGAAGAATAGTTCGTGTATCACCCTCTTTGCAGGGTTCATCGTTGTTTCTTTCAGCTGTTGAGGATTCATCTCACCCAAACCCTTGAAGCGTTGGATACTATCATTACGAAGTGAGTTATTTCTACGGTACCTACTAAGTTCCTCATCGGTAAAGAAGTAGATTGGTTCTTTTCTTGTTGACTGTAGACGGTAAAGAGGGGAAACCGCAAGGAACAGCTTCTTCTCTGCAATTAGTGTTGGAAAGTACTTAAGAAAGAAAGTTGCTAATAGGAGAGCAATATGTGCTCCGTCAACATCAGCATCAGTCATGATAATAATCTTCCCATACCTTAGTCTAGAAAGCTCCCAACTACTCTGGAAAACATCAGTTACATTAAAGCCTAAGGCACTAATTAAGTTCTTTATTTCATCGTTCTTTAGAACTTTTGTTTTTTCTAACTTTTCAGCATTAGTCACCTTTCCCTTCAGTGAGAGAACAGCCTGGTTATTACGATCCCTTCCTAGTTTAGCACTACCACCGGCCGACTCACCCTCAACAATAAAGATTTCATTTATTTCTGTATTCTTTGAAATACAATCTGAAAGCTTACCAGGTAGTACAACACTCTGTCTGGCATCACGCAGGAAGTAGAGATGCTCTTCACTCTTCGCCCTCACACTAGCAGAGTTAATAATTTTCTGCAGCACTATCTCAGTAACTTCACGATTGTCCTTCAAGAATTTCTGGAGCAAATCATAAGTTGCTTCCCTACTAACCTTTCGAATTTCCTCATTTGAAAGCTTATCCTTTGTTTGACCAATAAACTGGGGATCACGGACCATCACAGAAACTACTGCAGTTAAACCTTCTAGGACATCATCCTTACTTACATTCAATTTAAAAGAAGGATATTTTTCCTTAATTAGTTCACGACAGATAGTTAAAAGACCCATTTCAAAGCCCGCTACATGAGTACCCCCGTCTTCCGTCTTAATGTTATTACAGAATGATTTGATTACTGTTCGGTGTGATCTGTTGTACTGGAACGCCAGGAATAGATGAAAATAATGATCATCGTTCCTATCATTGCTTCACCGGCTTTGGAAAACAGGTATGTTATCTAAAGCTTCGTTACCATTAAGTTCACTAATCCAACTACCAATACCACCCGGGTAGTGATAAGTAACCGAAGTTACCTGTCCCCCCTCAAGAATTTGCGAAAAAACTAGTGTTAGTTGAGAATTTAAATATGCAAGTTCTTTTAACCTACCCTTAATAATGTCAGCATTGAAATGGCTAAAAGTTTTGAAGATTTTTTCATCGGGAGTAAATTCAACAGATGTTCCTGTTTCATTACTCTTGAAGTCAAGAATCTCTAGGAATTTTGGCAAACCCTCTTCAAAATACTGAATAGCAAGTTTGTTATCCCTCCGCACCTGAACTTTAAGTCGTGAGGAAAGAGCGTTCACTGCAGTAACACCTACACCATGAAGACCACCTGATGTTTGATAAATACGGTGGTCAAACTTTCCCCCAGAGTGGAGTACAGTGAAAATAGTTTCAAGAGTACTCTTCTTTGTTTTAGAATGGATCTCCACGGGAATACCCCTTCCATTGTCTGCAACAGTGATTGATTTCTGGTCTTCAGAAAGAGTGACTGTGATTTTATTCCCATAACCAGCCACTGCTTCATCAATGGAATTATCAATTACTTCCCAAACTAAGTGGTGTATTCCCTGTTCACTGGTGGAGCCAATGTACATGCCAGGTCTCTTGCGAACCGCTTCAATATCTTCCAGAACTTGAATTTGTTCAGCACTGTAATTGTTCTTTTCTTTTTGTTCTTTTTGATCCATAGTTAGTTTTCTAGTTTTTAGTTAAAAAAAGGAATTGAAATTCCTAATTATCAAGCAGACAGTTGGCAGAGGTGACAGGAATCGAACCCGCACTATCGGATCTGAAGGCCGATGTTCTACCATTAAACTACACCTCCTTTCTAGCTGGTTTAGTTCTAATATTTAATTAAAGCTTAATCCTGGGTATAAGCCGTATTCTGTATGAATTTCTGAAATCCATGCTGGTAATTTATCTTAGTCTTGCCTTGCTGGCAAGACTACTAACTAATGATTACTATTCTCTTTCGTTAGTGCTTCTACCAATTAAAATTTGAATTGCTCGCTAGCGGGGTTTACGTCGTCTCACTCTTCCAAGTTTCCCTGAAAGCTCGTCTCTATAGCACTTTTATAGCAGAAGAATCATAACACAAAGTATCTTAGATTCTTCCACAGCCGTGAAGAAAAACTTCCCCAGATTTATTAGATCTGGCACTAGAACTACTTGCATTTCAGCAAAGTGCGAGTACGGACTTTCCTCAACCACCAAGCAAGGGTGGCTGCTACCAGCACCCAAGACCAAGCTTTAATCAACTATACTTCCATTTATCACCAAGTGAATGGTAGCGGAGATAGGACTTGAACCTACGACAACTCGAATATGAATCGAGTACTCTGACCAGCTGAGTTACTCCGCCATTTTTTTACACAAGGTATGCAACTACTAGATCGTGACTTGCACAAACTTCTTATTCCGATGGGTATAGTATTCTACTCTTCCTTCCTTTAAAGCAAAGAGTGTATAGTCCCTACCCATTCCAACATTTAACCCCGGTCTCATTCTTGTACCCCGTTGTCTAAAGATGATTACTCCACTGAGAACAGTTTCACCATCGTACTTTTTTATTCCGAGTTTCTTCGCATGGGAATCTCTTCCGTTCTTGGTGGATCCACCACCTTTTTTTGTAGCAAAAAGCTGTAAATTTAACTGAAACATTTAGTAGAATTTTAGCTGTGTTTTTAGAGGGAGGAAAACGATCTACTCTTCCGAACAAAAAGCACACCTGGTTAGAAGCAGTTCTTAACTCCCTGTTTATTACTATAGGTACTTATAGATATTTTAGCCATCTAAGCACATCATTACACTCACCAGATTTGCCTTTCTGCAAGGGTAGCAGGGGAATTCTACAAAGAACAGCATTTTAGGATACCTAATTCTAGTTTCTACAAGTAGAGAGGAGAAAAAAACCGGAGGATACTAGAGATAGACAATTCTCAAGTGCTACAAGATAGTAATTTGTAGCTTATCAAGTTCCTGCTGAAAAAAAGTAGGGATTTCAGCTCTGAATTCAAAAAGTTCTTTCCCAAGGTTGAAGGATAACTTCCAAGCATGCAAGTATTGTCCATGAGTGTTCACAGGCTCTTCAGTATTATAGATAGGATCATTATAGATTGGAAGTTTTATTTTCTGGAATGCAAGTCTAATCTGGTGAGTCCGTCCTGTAAATGGAAAGACTTCTAGTAAGCTGAAACCATTCCTGACTTCCACCAGTTGAAAAGTAATGTTAACTAGTTTACCAACAAAGGGGTTGGTTTTCATTCGCACCACCCCTCCCTTAGTAAATGTTTTTCCTTGGTAAAAGCTAACTTCGCCAGAACTACTCTCTGGCACCCCCCTGTGCAGCGAAAGATAGGTTTTTCTAATTTTTCTTTCCTTGAAAAGCTTTTCAAACAATGAAAAAATACCCTTGTTCTTTGCTACTATGAGAAGTCCTGTAGTATCCTTGTCAAGCCTGTGCACTATTCCACAACGCGGCAGCAAAGAGAATGGAAAACCACAGAGCATGAGTTGTTCTTCAACACTAGAATCATAATTGTTATTTCTTTGAGTTGATAAGTTGTTATCCTTGTTAATGATTAGAAAGTTCTCATTCTGGAAAACAACTTGAAAAACACTACTAGGTGATGACACTTTACAAAGAAAAACTACTAGGTGATGACACTTTACAAAGAAAAAATGTAAACCTCCTGGTTAAAACTACGGCTACCTACTACCAGAACGTTTCTGTTCCGATCTTTTTGCACGTCGGTTAAAAATGTCAATCCTCCCAGTTTTAACATTTAACGAAGATTTTCCTGTATAGAAAGTATGACAGTTCGCGCAAACTTCCATCCTCAAAGATTCCTTTGGAATTGTAGAATAGACCTCAAACTGGTTATTGCATGATATACAGAAAAAACTAACTAGTTTACTTAGTTGGTGAATACCTACTTTCATTGGGATTTTAAATCTTTAAAATACTTTAGTTATCCTTTTGGACTCACTTCCCCGTCTCTTCTTCTTTAATTCACTCACGGAAATTTTCGAAGTACACAGGGTCATTACTTTCTCCGTAGTCTTCACGCGGTGAGAATGATTTGTAATAAGAATTATTGTAAGAATTATCTACTTGTTCGCTTACTCTTACAAAAGCAACATGTCACTTTCCATTCCTGGTTGTTTGCATTGTGCAAGTCGTATTAGGATTAAGTTGAAAGCGTGGATTATTGTAGGCATCCTGGCTGGCTTGCTCAAGTCACACCTCCTTATTTTTTAAACTACTAACATCTTTCAATTCTTTTGTTATCGGAAGATATTCTAAGCTCATGTTTAATTCTGATGACATATTCTAAACCTCTTTCTACTCTTATCTATTATTAATTTTTCTTCAACTTAACTCATTTACTGAGTGTATAAGTAAGTCTTCGTATTTAGGTTTTTATAAAAATATAAAAGTTTTTTACCTAGAAAAAAGTTTAAAACCTGCAACAATCAGAAGGTTTAAGAAACAATAACTAAGTTTATGAAGAAGCATTTTTTTATTTGGTTAGATTTTCTGTCCTGAAGTTTCACATTTCTAAAAGTGAAAAATTATTTTTCCTATGTTAGTTAGAAGTTTCCAGCAAGAAAGTTGAGAATGATTGAACTAAAAGAGCACTTAGCTCTTTTCTTTTTTTTCCTTATTTGACTTACACTATTAGGAAGATAATCGCCAAGGAAAGGTAATTCACCATGGTCAGCATTCTCAAAAAGGTAGAGGTGAACCATATTCTTATTTGCAGGATTTCCATTTAGTCTTTTCCAAATCTGTACTGAAGAGTCCCACTGAATTACTGTGTCATCGAGTCCGTGCAGCAGAAGAAGTTTTATTTCCAGTTTTTTAGGTAGGGAAAGAATGGGATTTATTGTCGAAATATCAACAGGTGATTTAAGCATCCTCATTGCCATATTATAAAAAAAATATGCTTTCCAATCATAAAACCAATGCTTCTGAAAATTAGTCTTGTTTACATCTAGAAATTGTAGAAATCTCTTTTTAAAATTGTCGAAAGGAGAATCACAGATCACAGAGGTAACCTCATGGTGTTTACTTTGGAATTGACTGATCCAGAATAGAAGAGTTGCAGAACCCATTGAGAATCCATACAAGCTGATTTCCCCTGGTCTAAGGCTTGCAATTGTCCATTTAATAATATCTTCCAGATCCAAAGCTTCTACTTTACCGAGTGTACTATAAGACTTTCCTGACAGTCCATGATTCCTTGCATCATACAACACTGCCTGGTACCCTAACTGGATAACAAGATGTATGCAGTAAAAAAGTGATCATCTATTGTTTGTTATGCCATGACAAAAAATGATTGTCTTCTTACTGTTTCGGTTTATGATTGGAGAAGTTAGTACACTTCCCTTTAGAAGAACTGGACTTTCACTTGTTGTGATTTTAAAGTCCTTTCACAACCCAAGCGATTTGAGATTTTCAAAGTATTCTTCATAAAACTTGAAGCGGACACTTGTCTTTTTTAAACTTGTCTTATCCCAGATTTTTTTATTAATAGAAACAAGTGTCCATTCAGAGCTTTTTATACCTGGGTTACCACGTGAAAAAGAAAAGAAATTATACGAATCAGGAATGACTTTTTTTAGTCATCTAAACAGGTTACTTGGCATTTTCGGAAAGCAATTCTAATATTTAACAAACTTTTTAGGGAGCACAAATCCAGAAGAGGAAGCAAGTTGGGATGTTAGCTTTTCCCGGAGCTTATTAATTTCAAAAATCTTTCCATTCAAATAACTTAAAGGGTTCGGTAGATTCAGAAATTCCAGTCTGTACGCGAATAATTTGATTTTGTTCTGCAGAGGAATCATGCTCCCATATTTTTTATCACCAATAATTGGCAAACCCAGGTAGTTAAGAGTTGATCTAATCTGGTGCTTTCTCCCAGTGCCGAGAATAACTTCAAGAAGTAGAAAGGAAGGATTTGAAAAGAGCTCTATAACTTGCATCGAACAAAATTTTGCTTTTTTTCTTTCATTCTTCAGGGGACTAAAAATCATCCTCTCCTGAGTTTCCTCCTTATAAATGTAACCGTCTATGTAGTTAGGAACTTTTTTTCTTGCATTATTCTCACAAGCAGCAAGGTAACTTTTCCTAATAAGTTCTTTTTTTTCAAAGGAACTATGAAGAATTACCTTACTCAAAGAGTTCTTAGGGTATACAACAATCCCACGTGTGAGCTTGTCTATTCTGTGTACCGATGAAAAGACAAAAAGATGATCATTAACTGGGTAGCCAGCATTAGTTAAGTAGTAAGCAATTTCATTATCTAGGGTTCTCTCCTTATTAGTTTCACTATGCATTTCTACATTATGCTCTTTTATGACAATCAGAATGTTTTCATCTTCATATAAGATAACAGAGTTTACTAGCGGAGGGACAATTTTTTGTTTAGTTACTCTTGTTTTTTGGGACTCACTGTTCCACTTTTTTAGAAACTCTTCGTCATTAATTTCAATCGTTAACCCTGCTTTGACACGATGCTGATAGTAGCGTAGTTGCTTACCCTGCAGGGTAACCTTCTTCATACGAAAGAGCTTATAGATAAGTGAGAGCGGAGTCCGGCTGAAAGTCTTCTTTAGAAAGCTTATTATTGTTTGCTCACTCTGTACTGTAAAAACACTTTTTCGTTGGTTTTTTCTCATAAGAATTGTTATTAATCTAACTTTTTTTGAAGAAAAGTCTTATTGGAAGGGAATCAATCCCAAGATTCCTCCGCAGGTAGTTTACAATATAACGATGATAAGAAAAGTGTACCAGTTCAGGATTGTTCACAAAAACTATAAACTTATGGACGAATCCTTTTTCATGAAGAGCATAGTAAATCTTCAGACGCTTACCATGAATTGCGGTAGGAGGGTTTTTCTCTAGTAAGCTCGAGAATTGCTGAGTAAGTAGTGTTTTATTAAAGGATAGTTGACTCTGGTTAATTGAATGCTCCAAAGTAGTCAAAAGATGGGAGAAGTTACGCCTCTTCTGTGCCGAGATAAAGACAATTGGGACAAAAGAAAATGACTTAAGCCTCGAGTTTATTTCTTCCTTTCTCTCATTAATCTGCTGTACACTGGCAATATCTACTTTGTTAAAAATAATCACAACAGCCCGGTTGCATCTCTCAGCAAGACTAATTATTTGCAGAATTTTTTTAGTAACTGGTTCTGTTGAACTAAGAACTATTCATGAGATTTGACAATCGTCAAGAACTGAGCGGTCATTTCTTTTACTGATTACAATTCCCTCCGTGTCCTTCATTACAAGAGCAATTCCTTTTCATCTGAATAAAGATGATACACTCTCACGTGTAGTGCCAGCTAGTGGACTAACAATTGAACGTTTTTTGCCAAGGAGGGAGTTGAGAAGAGTAGATTTTCCGGAGTTTGGAGGACCAAAGATTGTCAACTTAGGAGTTGCTTCTTGATTAAAAGGACAATCTACTCTGTCTAAATCATTACTAAAAAGAAACTCATTATAAATGAATTGTTTTAGAAAGGGAAGATAGTCATTCCCTATAAAGGAAAGAAAGTTTCTTTCTTTACTACTTTTTATAATTCGCTGTCCAGTGACACTAGTAAGGAAATTATTCTCAAATTCATCCTTGCTGGTATGCTTGCTATTGAATATTATTAAGTATCTTTTTTTGTTTTGGTTAAAGTACTTTTGAACACTAAAAAAATAATCCAGATCAACATCATCAATATTAACAAGAAAGTAGATTATATCACTGGAAAGAAGTAGTTCCTGATTCAGTATCTTTTCTTCTTTGTTTATGTAATTATCATTCCTGTGGAGGAACAACGCCGAAGATAAACTGGTTAGCAGATAATTCCTTTCTCCAATATTGAAAAATGTTTCAAGATAGTTATTTTGGTTAGAGTTTAGTCTTTTTCCATCTATCATTAAAAACTTTCTAATAATATTATGGAACTTAGTATTAACAGTGCTATCCTTACCAAAAATGACTATTTTTTTTATGCTTTCTGTCATATAAAACAACTCTTTTTAGTTGCCAGAACTAGCCTAAGCCTTTAAATTACTCAGCTCCCTTCTCCAATTTCCCACTCCCTTACTTACTACCACTTAAGGACCTTCCAAGGCTAATAAGAATTCTCTATTTCATAGCCAAAGAGAATTAGTATTAGACACTAAGTTCTGCTTTACCTTGGTAACAAGAACTATTCACCTAGTTATTTATAATGTTTAACATAAACCAGGTGATTTTTCGTCTTGGATGTTCACTCCCCTAGGCTAGCGATCATTCATATATTCCATTCCTTACTATCCAAGGGGGTTAGAGAGAATTGTCATGAACTTTTTATAATTACCATCTTCTTTCCTGATGTAACTAAGCTCTTTTCATTCTTCTTAAACACTGAAGCAATAGTTTTACTGAAATCAGCTACTCCTTTTCACTGGTCCGGTTTAAGAGCTGCTCTTGCAGAATAGAGCTTCCCCTAGAGAAACAGGAGGGAAGGGCTCCTTCATTGTTGCTAAAACCACAAGACAAAGCAAGGAAAGTAGTTATAACAGAGATAGTGATGTCTAAACAATTAATTCCCGTGAGCACCACAATTGTGGTTTTTAGATAGATATTTTGGACTCCTAGTTCCCCTCTTTACACCCCGTAATTTTTATTCCTAAACACTTTTCCTTCCTTACCTTACTTTTTCATTTTGATTCGATATTACTTTCGTCCACCCTTGTTTTCAACTATCAAAATTTAAAACTACCAAGGATAGTCTTGAGACTGGGAACAATTTCCCTCAACAAGTTCAAAGTTTTCATCTAGTTTGTTATCACTAACCAAAAGACAATTTTGACAATCTTCAGTTACCTTCCCATCATACAGCGTTGATGTTGAGCTTAAATCGTTTCCCGTTTGTAGACATTTACTCCTGTTTGTTGTAGAAGGTAACTCACTAGTATCTTCATCACCAGAGGTAAACTTTTCAAGATACTCGAGACGTTCTTCTAAAACTTTTACTTGCTTTTCCCTTTCTGCATTTAATGTCAAACGTAGTTGATTAATTTCAATTTCCTTTTCCCTGTTAAGTTTCTCAGTAATTTTATCAACTAAAGATGTGGATTCATTGAGTAACCATTCTTTCATATTACTTTCAAGCTTGGAGAAAATTTTTTTAATCTCTTCGTAATCGAAAAAAATTTGGTACTTATACTGCTCGGTTGCATCTTCATCATCTTCAATATCTTTACTATCTATAAACCGTCTTTTTGTTAGCTTTCTTATCTCCCGTACTCGTATATTTTTAAACTTACCTTTCCAAGAAGAAGTAATAGATCTATTTACACTTGTTAAGAGGAGATTGTTTATAATCGGGTCTATTTTAAATTCCTCATGAAAGTCTTCCGTTGCACTTAGGACTTCCTTTTTTAATTCATTACCATCCAAGTAAACAAGAGGAACCGGATAACCTGCTAGCTTTGCAATTTCCTCTGCTCCAATTTTCTTGAAGTATCTATCAACAAAGTTCCCATCTTTAAAAAAATCTCTAAGGATTTCTTTTACTTCGTGCTTTATCATTTCTAAATCGCTCTTCTCCCAAATTCTAAGTAAGTCTATCTAAAGCCGAAAAATCTATTTCATCAATTAGTTTTTTACCCCAGAGTAGATAAAACCTGTTCATCAAGTTTTTCAGTTTGAAAAACGACTCCCCCACCAAGGCAAATATCTGTCCTGTAGAAAACTGCGTACTGGCCAGGAGTCAACGCCCTAACAGGACTCTCGCATAAAACTTTTGCAGTGTCTAGACTTTCATTTTCAAAAGTAATTTTGACTGCAACTTCTTTCTGAAGATAGCGAAATTTGGCAGTTAATTCTTTACTTTCTAGGGTTTTTATTTCATCTCTAGGAACGAGTCAATTTATCTCCTTAACTAAGCACCAACTACTGTAGAGTAATCAATTATCACTACGCTTTGCAACATAAACAATTTTCTTTCCAATGTCTTTACCAACAACATAGTAAGGAGTTTTTTCTCCACCCAGGGCAAGACCTCTCCGTTGTCCAATAGTGTAGAATGATGTACCCCGCTGCCTTCCAACAACTAGCTTTGTTTCGGCATCTACAAAGCCCCCAGGATCCTCTGGTAGGTAGTTACTGATGAACTTTCTAAAGTTACTTTCACCAATAAAGCAGATTCCCGTTGACTCTTTTCGTTGGGTATTGGGAAATCCCATTTTTAATGTTTGCTGCTTAACTTCTTGTTTTTTAAATTCACTAAGCGGAAAGATAAGAAAGGGGAGAACAGAACGGTTTACTTGACAAAGAAAGTAAGTTTGATCTTTGTTCTCATCTTTACACTTAGCAAGATAGTAGTTTTCACTCTTCTGATCATAAACAATTCTGGCGTAGTGACCAGTTACCAGGTAGTTGGCATTCAGTTCATGTTTTACATAGTTGACAAAGTGGGAAAATTTAACCAGACTATTGCACAAAACATCAGGATTTGGCGTTATTCCACTTTTAAGTTTAGCAAGAAAATCAGTGAAGACCTCTTCCCAGTACTCATTAATAAACTGTCTTCTTTGCAAACCAATGCCCAGAAAACTTGCCACTTTCTGGGCATCCTCCCAGTCTTCAGTTTGAGTACATTTTGACTTAACTACTTGATTACCTGCAACAAAGTCATCCCAATTCTGCATAAAAACCGCAGTAATTTCATCGTCAGGAAATTCCTTCTTTACCAAGTGGGCAGAAAAAGCAGAGTCAATCCCTCCACTGAGCGCAACAACGATCTTCCTTTTTCTATTCATGAGTGACAGAAACCTTGGTATGATTTTAAAAGTTTCTTATGCTAAGCAAAAACTTTAAGTATAAAACCCTATCTTCGACTACTTCTACATATTGTCAAAGAAGTGCTCTTCTACATGGAAAAGAAGATAAATCCTTGTTATCCCTCAGCCCGCTTCCTTGTTTCATTTTCAAGTTCTTGACGTCTGGCAAAACCAGTTCCTACTGGAATTAGTTGCCCAATAATCATATTCTCTTTCACACCTTCAAGAGAGTCCTTTGGCTGAAAAAGAGCATAGTCAAGTAGCAGTTTTGAAGTGTTTTGAAAGGAAATAGCAGAAAGGAACGAAGGGAAATAATTTATAACCTTCTTGATACCTAGGAGGACTGGCTTACTTTCAACTAGAGAACCACCCTGTAAGGAAATTCGCTTATTCTCATTTTGAAAACTGACATTTGTGATAATATCACCAGTTAAATACTTGCTTTCTTTACTCTCAACTGTAATTTCGACATTACTTAACATCTGACGAGCGAATATTTCAATGTGTTTTTCATTAATCTCAATACCCTGACTATAGTAAACTTTTCAGATTTCCTTTTTAATGTACTCCTGACAACCATAACGACCAGCTATTTCAAGATACTGGTTTAAGTCAACCTTTCCAGTAGCAACACTTTCAGCAGCTTTAATTAGTTGTCCCCTTTTTACTCTTGCTTTCTTGCTGGCAGGTATGAAATACACTTCCTCAGTTTCCTCGTTACTCTGGGTAACAACTGTCTCACCAGTAGTTTCGTTAACTTTTACACTAGTCACCTCACCAGTAATTTTTGCCAAGGTAGCCCGAATTTCTTTCGGAGGTACAGTATTATCAAGTAGCTCCTTTACCTTCGGAAGACCCTGTACAATATCTTCTTGTTGACTAGTTATACCACCGGAGTGGAAAGTTCTCATTGTTAACTGTGTTCCGGGCTCTCCGAGTGACTGTGCAGCAATTATACCAACCGCTGATCCTAGAGGTGCAGGTACAGCTTGTTTACCAAGATCAATACCATAGCACTTTTGACAAACCGTTGGAAAAAGACTACATTCTAGTGAACTTCTAATCACAACTTCATCAATCTTATGTTTTTCAAGTAGTTCCAATTCATTTTCAAGAATAAGTGCGCCCCTAGTGATAAGTAAATTATTCCTGTCAAGAACGTCCTCAGCAAGGTAACGACCATAGACCCTCTTAGTAAGGGGGATTAGAACTACAGTTTCGTTTGTAATTATGTCGTACTCTTGCAAAGCACCAATACGCATCCCACGTGTGGAGAAACAATCCTCTGTTGAAACAGTAACATTCTGTACAGTTTCGACAAGTCTTCTCGAAAGATAACCAGCCTCCGCAGTCTTAAGGGCAATATCAATCATCCCCTTAATTGCTCCATAAACCGAGATGAAAAATTCAAACGGATTCAGTCCTTCTTTCAACGAAGAAAGAATCGGTGTTTCTATAACCTCCCCCTTATAGTTTGTCATATTACCACGCATCGCAAAAATCTGCATTAGATTTTCACTATTTGCACGAGCTCCGGAGTTTCAAATTGAATAGAGTGATGAAGATTTTGAACTACCTAGTTTTGCAATTAACTCAGTTTCTAACTTATCCTTACATGTTGCCCATACTTCAATCTTTTTTTCGTAAGTCTCCTGGTCACTGTAGAATCCTTTATTTCTGTAGTCTTCAGTATTTGCAATCCTTTCCCGAGCCTCAGAGAAGAACTTTTCCTTATTTTCCAATTCAGGAGTATCAAAAAGTGAAATACTAAAACCAGATTTTGTTGCAAAGAAGAAACCAAGATTTTTTAGTTCATCAAGGAAACCTGACATTTTTGAACTCTCAATAACCTTCAGGAGGTTGTTCAAGAAAATTGTAATTTGCTTTTTCTTTCAACCCTCACTAGTTTCCAAGCGCCTAACTCTGTCCTCCAGGGTTTCTGTTAGATTTCCAATTTCAAACACTTCTTCTTCAGAAGGAAGCGATGTTTTATTATAATGTTGAAGATCACCTACATAATAGGGAAAATCAGAAGGAAGAATTCTATTGAAAATAATTTTTCCTAGTGTTGTAAATACCAACTTATTTTTTGTATCACTAAACTGCCTTCCAAGAACAGAAGCTGGGACTATAACAAGTTCGCGGACATCAACTCTCTGAAGATCATAATCCCTAGCCAAGCTACCAACATCATAGTAGAACCTAAGTTTTTCTTTTTTAATTTCAGATGTTAAGTAGTAAATACCAAGTATTACATCTTGCGTAGGGGTACTGATTAGGTTATTATTCTGTGGATTGATGATGTTGTTACTAGCAATCAGCCTTTCCCTTGTTTCCTGCCTAGCTTCTTCAGTCAATGGTAAATGAACAGCCATTTGGTCACCGTCAAAGTCAGCATTGAAAGCAGTTGTTACCAGTGGGTGTAATTGTATTGACTTACCAAGGGTTAGAAGTGGGAAGAAGCCCTGGATACCTAGGCGATGGAGCGTTGGCGCCCTGTTTAGTATCACGGGGTGGTTCTTACTTATTCTATTCAAAAGAGAGAAAACAAGTGAGTTATGCTCAGTAATCATATTCTCGGCTTCCTTCACAGTAAAGGCTAGTTTTCGTTCAAGTAATTCCCTTATAAGAAATGGCTTATAAAGAACAAGTGCCATCTCAACTGGCAACCCAACCTGGTCTAGTTGGAGGGAGGGGTTGGGAACAATTACAGAACGCGCTGAGTAATCAACTCTCTTTCCAAGGGAATGTTTACGAGGGATCCCCTCCTTCCCACTAAGCACCTGGGAAAGACTTTTCACAGCACCAGTATCGTTCCTACTTGATAAATTTCCCTGAAGAAGTTGGTCAACTGCTTTTTGAAGTCTTCTTCTTTCATTATGAATGATTTCTAAGAAAAAGATTTTCATCTTCTTGTTGAGTTCATCATACTCAGAAAGCCTCCTGTTTATAAGAATTATTTTTCTATAGAGATTGTTAATCTGTGTTGTAGCAATACTATTATCATCAGATAGTTTAGTAGCAGGCCTTATTCCAGCTGGGATTACAGGAAGGTTGTGTAACACCATTCATTCAAGTTTTAGATTGCTACTAATTAGTGATTGAACAATCCTAATTCTATCATTGATTATTTCTATGTTAGAAACATTCTTTTCCAATTGAAGTAGTTTTGCAGCTTTGAGGTCAGCAAGTTCCTTTCGAAGATCAACAGCTTTCAAGATTTCATAAAGAGCTTCCGAACCAGTTTTTATTGACACATTCCAGTTCTTCTGAAGGAAATTAAGATAGTCTTCTACAAAAACGATTTTCAATTCAAGATTACTTGTTTTCTTGGAAGCATCGGTAGTGAGATTTTCGAGAAGCTCCTCAATTTCCTTCCTTTTCTTTTGGTCTTCATCAAAGGCACCACTACTAAGCATTTCCTGTAGTATTTGACCAAGTAATGAAAAATCAATTCGCTTATCAAGAACCTGCTTATTCTTTAGGATTGAGGACTTTCCTTTATCAATCACAACATAACAATTGTAGTAAACAAGATCTTCAATAGCCTTGGAAGAAATATCAATTATCTTGCTAAGCCTAAAAGCAAAACCTCTTAAAACAAGTGGATTTGTAACAGGAGCATTGAGTTTGACATGACCCATTCTTCAACGTCTAATCTTGTTCGAAGCGATCAGTACATTGCACTGGTCACACGTCTGGTTCTTGTTTTTTATTCCCTCATACTTTCCACAAAAGCATTCGTAGTCAACAGAAGGTCCAAAAACCTTAGGATCAAAGAGACCACCAAGTTCAGGTCTTAGGGTACGAGTGTTAATTGTTTTGTGATTTGATATTTCTCCAAAGCTATCCTTAAGTACTTTCTCAGAAGGATACAAAGACAAGACTACTTCTTTAAATAAATTTGACATATTGTATTCCTATATTTTTTAGCTCTTTTCAAAAAACTTGTAGAGATCAACCTTTTTCTCATTTTTGTCAGTAACTTCAAGGTCAAAACCTAAACCCCTTAGATACTGTAGAAGAAGGTTAAAAGATTCACTCTGGTTATTTTGTAAGTCAACTTGTCTATCATCGAATATGATAGAATGGTTTATCATTCTTCGCTTGCTTAGATCATCAGACTTAGGGCCCATCATTTCCATGATATTGAATGCAGCCCCGTGTGCTTCTAATGCCCAAACCTCCATTTCGCCAACACGCTGACCACCACCTTGTGCCCTACCCTTCACTGGTTGCTGGTAGATTAGTGAATATGGCCCAGTGTTACGTGCATGGAACTTATCACTAACCATATGATTCAGCTTTATTGTGTAAATGTAGCCAACATACACTTTATGTGAGAAAGGAAGCCCCGTCTGTCCATCATAAAGTGTTGTGAGTCCATAATCTTTAATTTGTGCTTCCTGAACAATTTTCTTGATTTCCTCACTAGTAGGTGTGTTGAAGGTTCGAACAAGAAAGTTTTCATTCAATTTGTGAGCAGCAAGTCCGAGTAGTGTTTCAAGAAGTTGACCAATGTTCATTCGCGAAGGAACACTTAGCGGGTTAAAGATGATGTCTATTGAACTTCCATCTTCATCAAAAGGCATGTCAACTTCTGGAACAATCTTTGCGATTACACCCTTGTTTCCAAAGCGAGTCGTTAGTTTATCACCAACTTCGAGTTTACGCTTTTGTGCAACATAAATCTCTAGGATTTCAAGATCATTTGCTGTGTAATTAAAACTACTACTCTTCCTAATCCTGTCAAAATCACTTTTTCCCCGACGTTTTACATCGTAAACAATTCCACTTTCTCCCCATGGAAGTCTAAAAGAAGAATCAAGTAAGTTATTGAGCTTATCACCAAAGATATTTGAAAGGAGAAGCTCTTCCGTCTCACCTTTCTTACCTGGTTCAGGAGTTACTTTACCAACCAGAATGTCATTCTCCTTCACTTCAGATCCTAGCTTAATAATTCCTTCTTCGTCAAGATTAACTATCTTTTCTTTATTCAAGTGATCCTTACTAAAAAGTTCCTCCCCGTATTTTGTATTCTTACGAACCACAACATACTTCTTTACAAAAAAAGAAGTAAGAATTTCTTTTTTTAGAAGATTATCACTAATAACAATTGCATCCTCAAAGTTATAACCATTTCAGCACATGAAAGCAACCCTTAGGTTATATCCAAGCGAAAGTTCTCTTCTATTACCGTAGTTACCATAGGCAAGTAACTGACCTTCAGTAACTTTCATGCCTTTTTTAACCTGCGGCAAAGATAGAAAAAGATTATTCTTATTTGACACAACAAATTGCTTAAGATTATAGACAACCTGCTCTCCTTCTGAGTTAACTACAATCTTCTGACTATCGACATATTCGACTTCACCCGAAGTTCTTGAAAAGACATTTAGGGCAGAGTTATTCAGAAGGGAGGTTTCCGTTCCAGTGGCAACAAAAGGCACCTCATTTTTTAAGAGAACAACAGCCTGCTTTTGCATGTTACATGCCATCAGCATTCTGGTAGAATCATTATGCTGAAAGAAAGGAATACTTGCACTGTTTACCGAATTAAGATGGTAAAAAGAGGAATCTATATAGTCAAGATCTGTTGGTTTAACCTGCACAAAATCATTTTTGTGACGTGCAAGAAGATGATCTTGGTATATAATGTTGTCTTCCCCAATTTTAACATTACAATGTGATATATACTTACCAAATTCTTCATCCGTAGAAAGGTAATGGATCTTGCTAGTTACCTTTCCACCAGTAACTTTAAAGTAGGGAACCCTTATTTGACCATAATCATCAATCTCTGCACTTATTGACAATGCATGCAAAAGACCAACTTTCTGACCCTCAGGAGTTTCAACAAGATCATACCTTCCATAGTAGGAAGGATTGATATTACGAACAGTTAGATTAGCATTCACAGAATTAAAACCACCCAAGCCTAGAACACTCACTTTCCTTGCATACGATGCTTCTGCAATTGGATTGTTCTGATTTTGTAATTGAATTAGTGTTGATGAATTAAAGAAATTCTTTATGATTTTGTCAAAATCTTTAAGATTAGGAATCTTTGTGAGATCAATCCTTCTTAACTGGGAGACATAAGCAAGGTATTTGTCATCAATGTTCTTTAGAAAACTTCCAAGCTTGTTATCAAAAATATTGTAAAGTAAGTCACCAATTCTGCGGATAACCTGGTTGTCAAGACGATCCTTATCTTCTTCTTTTTCAGCCATTGGACCAATACCGTCTTTAACATTTATAAGGTTAGAAATAGAACATAGTAAGTCAACAGAATCAAAGTGTTTTTTTGTTCTATCATCTCTCCAGCCCAGGATATTAACAACCTTGTCCTTATTTTTTGGTGAGAAAACTTTGAAAACATATAACTCCTCTACACCAAATTGCGGAAACTTAACTGTTTGAATATCACCAGAAAGAAAGTTTTCCTCAAACAAGCAAAGGTTTTCACCACTTACAACACTTCCCTTGGGAAGTAGAACTTCCCCGTCTTTATTACAAATGTCTCCTGCAAGTTTTTGGTTAGTAATCCTTGTGAGAATATTCAATCTTTTATTCAACTTGTTACGGCCAATTTCACCAAGCATGAAGTACGAGTTATTCTCCCTAAATAGGAAGGGAGGGACTTGCTTTTTCTCCTCATTTTTCCCGAAGATTACACTATTGTACACTTCTTCATTATCACCAAACAAAGCATAGACATCTTCCTTAGTTAATTCAATACCAGCACCAGCTAGCAAACTAAACAAGTTAGTGCTTATCCCAGAGTTAAGAAACTTAACTTTGATGGCAGTTTTAGAAGAACTTTCTTTCTGTTTAATAGTGTCAGAATACAGGCTTATTCATGGTCCCTTGAGGGGAATAATTTCACCATAGATTTCATTGCTTTCCTCACTAGTGAAGAAATAGAGACCAGGTGACCTCACAGACTGGAACACAACGACTTTCTCATGTCCATTTATAATAAAACTACCCTGTTCATTTATCTTCGGTAAGCTGCAAAATTCAACCTGTTTCCTCTGTTCACAGTCAAACTCAATAGATATGCACTCATCTTCCACCGAAGTAATATGAATTAATAGCTTGAAGTAGTCATTATTTTTTTCCCTCGTACTCACAACAAGTCATTCATTTTCAGACTCCTGGGAAAGGTTATACTTAGTAATTTTGAAACTTTCTCCTAACCAGTTTTCAAGTATTTCATTCATGGTCCCCCCCTCTGGACGAAATTGCATTCTTGAACAATGTCATTTAATTATTCAAACAAGATCTACTCTGTATTCTAGGGATATAAGAAAATCCTTCGATTCATCTTCTGTAAACTGTGGACTGTTCCAAATAACTTTCTCTAATACTAGTTCTATTTGATTGTTATAGTCACTGAACTTTGCAGGAAAGTAAAAGTCAAAGAGACCTTTAAGATTCTCTCTGAAGTGCTGATATGACTTTTTTTGCTCCTGGGAGAAGTCTTTATTAGGCAGAGCCTTGAATAAAGGCGAGTTATTTACAGAGAAATATTCCCTTCGATAGTTATCTCCTGATGCAATTAGACGATGATTCATTATCCTTTGTTACTTTTCCTACTACTTTATTTGAACTTCAGAACCTTTGGAAACCAAATGCTCTCTTATTTCTTCAGCTTTCTGCTGACTTAAATCACTTACAATAGTAAACGGTAGTGTATCCGTAAGTTTCTTAACTTCTAAAATACTTTTCCCAGTGATCTCTTTTATAGCATTAAAAACGGGTATTCTCTGGTCACCAACTGCAGTTAGAACAAGAGCAACACTTGTCTTCTTCTCCTCCTGCTTTTTTTCTTCAGGTGCGGCTGATGCAAAGCTTATGTTTCCCAGATTAAACTTTTCCCTGATTAGTTCATTCAACTTACCCAGGGCAGGCAGCTTTAGTTCGTTTAAACCTTCTATGATTGAATTAATAATTGCTTCTTCGTTTTTTACTATATTTTCCATTCTGATTCCTCCTTACTTAATCTCGCTGTTTATTACCAATGGTGTCTAAGAGCATTGTTAAACTGAATATATCAAAAAGCAGAAGACTGCAGAAATCACCCAGGAGTGCTTTTCTAGATTTCAGACCTGCCCAGCTTGTTAGTGTTTGGTAACTAATAACATTCCCATCATATATTCCACCCTGAATTCTCCTGTCTAGATCCCTCCTGAAATTAAAACCATTCAGAACCTTCAGGGGCTCATACTGATCACCTTTACAGAAGATAAAGGCATTATTATCACTAATCTGAAGATTCTCATTAGGGAGGGCTTTTTTGAAGAGTATGTTTTTACAAACAAATCATTTACTATTAACTTCCTTTAACTTCTTCTTCAGAAGAAAAATTTCATTGTTATCAGCATGGGAAAAATTGTAGAATATAACAGCAGAGCTTTCATGTATGTTCGCTCTAATATACTCTACCTTTTCCTGTTTTTTTAAAATTTGTTTCTTAATTATTGACATACTAATAGATTATAGACACTGACTATTTAGACAAGAACTTTAAGACCCGGTCCCATTGTAGTGGAGATTGTAACACCTTTTAAATACTCTCCCTTTCAATTCGAAGGTCTTAAAGAAATAATCTTGTTAACTATCGTCTGAAAGTTTGATTCAACCTGTCTAACTTCAAAAGAGGTCTTACCAACAAGAACATGAAAATTGCCACCCTTATCGTTTCTTAATTCGATCCTTCCCCTGTCCAGTTCTTCAACAGAAGCTGACAAATCATCAGTCAAGGTTCCATCCTTGTAGTTTGGGAATGATTTCTTCAGCGATAAAACTTTCGCAAATGGTTTTAATTGACTAGTAAGGGAAGAATGTGCCATAAGCTTATCAAACCCCCAACTTGATTTCTTCTTCTGGGAAATTACTTTTGGAAGATCACCAAGTTTAATAAGAGTTATGTCAGATCTCTTTTTTATACTTGCTGGAACTTCCTCATCAATAACCGCAAGCTTTTCTTTCTTTACGGGATATGGGATAAAAACAGAATCACGTATGCTACTCTGTCCAGCACTCCAGTTCAAGGCAAGAGAAATTTCTAGATTACTTGAATGTTCAAAATTACCCTTCTGGAGAATTTGAACCGCCTCCGTGAAGTTATAAGTTTTCCGCGGTTCCAACATAGCAAGTGCTTTTCTGTAACGTTTTGACTTCATAAATTTAAATTATTTTCTAATTACTATTCCGGCACTTAGCATACTTCCAAGGATGATCTTTTTCACACTTTCTGAATTCTCAGTGTTCATATCCCTACCCTTCAAAGCAATAAGGTCACCTAGTTCACTTTCAGAAATCACCTTTTCACTTCTATCCTTAAGTAAGTTTTTCAAGAGTATTGAAGTTGGTGTACCCCTAACTTCGAAGCCAAAGCTTTTATCCTCAAAAACTTCTACTCTTACCATTACAGGTTTCCCTGTCTCCTGATTACTAGTGCGTGCATTGAACTCACGACAGAATAGTGGCATGTTAAGCCCCCATGAAGATAATCTTGCACCAGGTTTTGCCTGACCACATGGTAGTTGTAGAGTCCCTCTTCTTAAGATTTTTTTCTGCATAATCATTTTTAAGTATCTATACTTGTGTTAGAAATTGTTAACAAAACAAATTTGGTAGGACCAAGTGGAATTGAACCACCGACCTTACCCTCATCAGGGGTACGCTCTAACCAACTGAGCTATGGTCCCACTTTTTTTCGTCAGAGATATTTGTAAAAACCTGCAAGTTATTGCCAAGTTTTGAAAAGCTAGTCCTTAGCAGGGAGGAATAAGCAAGAAAATCATTAGAATCTATACAAACAAATGAGAAGGGGCTAAAAGTTTCCCGTGATTCCAGCTTATAAACACCACTTGGGTAGCTTGCAAAAAACTCTGCTGTTTTAGTTAAAGACTCCCTTTCAGAGAAGAAAATTTCAAATTCATTTCCAGTCTCTTTCTTTTTCTCTATTTTAATAATTTTATCAATAACAAGAGCCGATAATGAAGAAAGAATTACCTCCTCTAGGTTTTCACGAACATCCACCCTGAGTAGATATACAGGATAGAAGTAGTCCTGTGATCTCTTAGAATGTAGTTTTTCAAGGGAGAAAATCTTTACACTCTCTTTTAATACACCCTCCTGGTGACCTAGCAAATTCCCACGTAAGTAGACTAGAATCTCATATTTACCTCTGTATAGAAACTCCCTGAAAGTACCATCCTGATGCCTAGAATTTTCAAATTTCTCAATGATTGAGTTTACCTTCTCCTTTGGAAAGTTATACTCCCTTGCAATTGAGAAAACCTTTTCCCTATCACTAACATTATTATAAGCAGCCTCAATTTTCTTCCTCAGTTTAAGAAAAAGTTCACTTTTTAGCTTGTCATTACGACCTTTTTTGTGCTTTATGTTATTAGCGTGAGAATGACCTGCCATTACAACTGTAAGCGTGTTGAAAGAAATGTCTTTTGCTCCCTAGGAACTAACGCTTGGAAAACTGGGATGCCTTACGAGCGGCCTTCAGGCCATACTTTTTTCTTTCTTTAACACGAGAGTCCCTTGTTAGGAGTGAAAAGCTCTTCAGGATTGTTCTATAGTCTAGCGAAACTTCAAGCAGAGATCTTGCAATTCCTAACCTAATTGCCTCAGCCTGCCCGCTAAATCCACCACCCCTAACATTGACTTTGATATCATAATCGTTTTGCTTATCAACCAGCCTAAGCGGGTGACTTACCATTGTAAAGAAAGAAGGATTTCCTGCAAAGTACTTCCCAAATGATAAGTTGTTAACTGTTATTGCGCCACTACCGTTCTTGCAGAGGTAAACACGCGCAGTTGAAGTTTTTCTTCTACCAACTCCTGAGTAGTGTCTTTGGTACTTAGATATGTTTTTCATCTTGAGTTTTGTTTTTAATTAATCGTTAAGAAATTAGATTGTTGAGCAGTATGGGGATGAGTAGAATCTGCATATATGAACAATCTCGTTAGTTGCTTTCTTGAGAGGCGATTATGTGGCATTAAACCCTTAACAACACGATGAATCAACTCAGTTGGGTAGCTACTAATCATTGTACCCGCATTCCTTTCACGAAGCCCGCCAGGGTACCCAGAATGATCATAATACTTCTTACCCTGGCGTTTTTTTCCAGTTAGGAGAACTCTCTTCGCATTAACCACAACAACATGGTTACCTAAATCAGAATTATAACTGAAATCACTACTATTCCTTCCACGAAGAACTCTCGAAATTTGAACAGCACTTCTACCAAGCACCCTGTTTTCGAGGTTGATAAAATACCATTCGCGTTGCTTAACTCTTAGAGTTGGATTAGTCGTTTGTTGCGATATCTTATTTTTTTCCATTTTTATCAAGAATAAACTTCTTACTCAGGTTCGTTTTGCTAATTATTAGTAAGAGAAAAGATTAACTTTAATAATTTTTTAGTGTGAAAGAGAAGTAAATTCTTTTAACTACTCATGCTTTTTGCTAATTATAATTCTTGAAGCTTTCAAGAAAGAATTTTTTTCAATTTCCTCTTCACTCAAAATTTTTATGTCAAATTGGCGTTCGATCTCACCGAGTTCTGACATTTTCAATGGAGTAGATATGATTCTCTCCATAGCACTTGCGTCACCAGCAATTTTCTCATTAAGTAACTTAGTAACCATTGGTAAAACAGCAGAAAAGCTTCTTTTGAAGTAGCCTAAATCACTATTACTAATCTGTAAACGTACTCTTTCCGCTAACTTTCTAAGTTCGTTTTTATTCATTCTTCCTTCTAGTCCTTAAAAACTATCCTCCAAAGGTAGAGACCCTCCGCGGGAGCAAGCCTCTTATATTTTTGTGAAAGCTCAGTACTTAACATTCTACTAATGATTTCATGAGCCCTAGGTTCATTGATCATTCCCACTGCTTCACCAATCATAGCTCTTATCTGATAACGAAGAAAGCCCCTCGCAAAGACTTTTATTATAAGAAAACCTCTGCTTTTAAAAACAGTGATTCTTTCAACATCCCTGTAAGTATCCTTTTTATCCTGGTTACGTATTCGACAGAAAGAAAAATTGAAAAAGTTGTGAAATCCTTCGAATATTTTAAGTAGTTTTCTTAGCCTAGTAAGATTGATATTTGCATTATAGTTTCAACAATATTTGTTAAGAAATAAATTGTACTCTTCCGTGTTTATATAGTATCTGTACTCCTTCAAGCGTACACTATAAAACGGATGGAATGTAGATGAGACTTCCCTAAGCTTGTTTAATTTCACAAACCCCCGTAGACTTTTCCCAAGAACAGAAGACAGACGCTTATGCGAAATGTTAAACGGAAGTGTAAGGGTAAAGTTTTGATCAAGAGCATGTACACCCTTATCAGTACGGCTACTTGCAAGAATTTTGCACTCACTTAAGAGGAATACTGAAGATACTACCCTTTCAATAAAACCCTGAACAGTAAATAATTTTGTTTGCTTTGCCCAGCCATTAAAAGGACTACCATCATAAGAAACGCTGACTAGGTATGTTTTCTCTTTTTCCACGATTTTTAGGTGATGAAAAGGTTAGCATAGTAGCTCCAAAAGGCCCCTAAACAAGACTGACCGTAACATTCGGACTGTTATCACCCCGTCTATTCCCTAATCTTACTGTACGTGTGTACCCACCGTTCCTCAGTTCATAGCGCTTAGCAAGAACACTAAACAACTTATCAATTAGTCTGACCGGTGAATCAGGACTTCCACTTGAAACCATAGTGTTTTTTCTGTTATCAAGATAGCGTAGGGAGAGCCTACGAGAGTAAAGATCTCCCCTTTTTGCCCAACCAATTAACTTGGAAACCAGCTTAACAAGAGAAGCAGCGTGGGAGCTGTTAATTACAACCTTCTCATACATAATTACTTCAGCAGCCAGGTTCCTTCTAAGATTCTTTCTTCAAGCCGAGTTTTTACTTGGTTTAGTTATATATGACATTTTCTTATAAATCCTAAGTAGCTAAACAGGATTTTAGCTACTAATTAGGAATACTAGTTAGACTACCTAGTCTATCTAATAGTACGTGGTTAATAGAATTAGATATGTCCAAAGCACTCGATAATGCTTCACGGGGAGTAATTGAACCATTTGTTTTTATGTTGACAGTAAGTTGTTCTTCCTGGTTACTTAGGTCAACAACAACCATATCTACCCTGAAGGATACATTTTTGACAGGGTTATAATTACTATCCATTGCAATCAAACCTTCTTCTATGAGAAGTTTCTTTTCACCCTCTTTACTGAACCCCCAGAACTTCCTACACCTAATCTCTAGGTGAAGGGCTGAGTACGGACTCATTGTTGCTATGTAAACATCCCCATTCAGCACCTCAAGCTCACTGTTTTTGCTTTTAATATCATTTCCAGTGACAGTGTATTCCTTATCACTGCTGTTTTCAATATCAGCATTCAATGTATACTCACCAACATTTCCAGGAGATTCATTTCTAGCTTTTAAAACAAGATTTTTTAGGTTCAGAATGATATAGGGAGGAGTTTCTAGGACACCTTCAAGTGGAACAAACTCACTCTTTAGGGTTTCCTTTCCATTACTAATTCTTACACCCGTAATTGCAACGCCATCAATATAGCTGAGAAGGATTCTTCTCAGATAGTTTCCAATTGTCAAAGCAAGCTCATTAGGTAGTCCCCTAAAAACAAACGAATTGCTCTTCCTATCCTCTGGACTAGCTTCATCTAAATTGCGGATTTCAAGCTTTTCAAGTATCTGTTTAATCTTCATTTTTTTCTTGTCTTTTCTGAGCCTTTATTTTCTTGGTTTCTTAGGAGGCCGGCAGCCATTGTGGGGAAAGCCAGTCATATCAACTAGTTCTTCAATTCGCAGGTTTCTTGTACTGAAGAGTCTTCTGATTGCCGCATCCCTTCCCGAACCAATACCACGAACCCTTACTAAAAAACTAAAAATTCCAAATTCAGAAGCCTTACTAATTGCAGACTCAGCAACTTTCTGTGCAGCATACGAAGTAGCCTTTTTAGCACCTCTGAAGCCAGAACTACCCGAACTAGCTTGCCAAAGAACTTCACCGTTAACTTTACTAATGTTCAGAATTGTATTATTGAATGTCGAGTATATGTTAATGCAACCCATTTCCTCACTTATTCTTTTTACTTTCTTCTTATCGGCGGTTTTATTTGCTGTTCTTTTCATTTTCTTCTCTAATAGCTAAGCTTCCTAGGTCCTACTTAAGGGCAGTTGAACGTTTTTTATTCGCTACTGTTTTCCTTACACCCTTGTTGGTACGTGCATTATGACGGGAAGATTGCCCCCTTACTGGAAGATGTTTAGTTCTCCTTAATCCTTTATAACAGGAGATTCTAATCTGATCATTAACGCTCTGCGTGACAACTTGTCTTAGTTCACCTTCCACTACGAATGATTTTATTTCTTTACCAAGTTCATTGATTTGCTTATCAGTAAGATCCCTTATTTTAGTTTTCTCACTGATGTCAAGCGTTCCAATTATTTGCTTTGCACGAGATCTTCCAATTCCGTATATGTAAGTAAGTGAAATATCTATATTCTTATCACTAGGGATTTCAATGTTACTAATACGAACCATACAGTTATTCTATCTTTTTAGTAGCAAATTAGTCTTGTCTTTGCTTATGTTTTGGGCTAGAGGAACAGATTACGCGAACCCTACCTTTTCTTCTCACTATTTTACAGGAGGAGCAAATTGTCTTTACAGAACTTCTTACCTTCATGATATTTTTAAAGTTTCAATAATTTAGAGAATGTGATCAGTATTTCAAAGCCCCCGTGCAGAGGGTGTTGAAAAACCAGATTAAGTATTAAGTCCGGAAAACCCCTAAAAGCTTTTACAGCTCTAGGGTAGATTCTGCCACGCTTTCTTTTACTAGTGGCGAGTTTAGTTTTTTTACCTAATGGCTTTTTAGTGTTTTTTAAAAAGCAATGAAGATTTTTACCAGGCACTGAAACTTTCAACAGGGAAAGTTTCTGCAACCTACTTTTCCTAAAACCTATAAACTATCCTCCCCTTTTCCAAGTCATAAGGTGATATTTCAAGGGATACGCGATCACCCTCAACAATCTTTATAATTCTCTTCCTTTTTCTAAGCCTTCCAGCAATGTTAGCAGTTATAACCTGCTTGTTATCCACTATTTCAACCTTAAATGAGCTATTTGGCAGTAATGCAAGTACTATACCCTCTGCCCTTATGAAGTCCTTTGCCACTCTTCAACAAACCTTTACTAAATCTATCTTACTAGTATCCTACTAACTTTTTACCAGAATGTTCTTCTGGGTCTTCTGTAACTGTAAGTATTTCAACATCCTTTTCTCTAATTAAAATTGTATGCTCAAAGTGTGCGTTCAAAGATCCACTAAATGATTCAATGGTTATTCCATTTCTGCCCATTTTAATTAGATCATTATCAACCTGTACTAGGGGTTCAATACAAATGAGCATCCCAGGCTTTATAGTTACAACCCCAGCTAACTGGGCTCTTCCAAAGTTAGGAATGAAGGGGTCCATATGAAGCATTTTACCGATACCATGGCCACCGAACTCCTTTATTACAAAAAAACCATGCTTTTTAACATATGATTCTATAAAGGATCCTATCTCGGAAGTTGTGGTCTTGGTAGGAACGATCTTCCGAATCACTTCCATAAGCGAATTTTCCGTCACCTCTAGAAGCATTTTTTTTTGCAGAAGATTATCATTCCCACAAACCTCATGATCCTCTCCCTCAATAATAAAGGTTGAAGCAGCATCAGCATGGAACCCCCGGTAACTACATGCTACATCAACTGAGACAAGATCACCATGTTTAAACGGAACATCAGTAGGAATACCATGCGTAAGTTCATTATTTAAGGAAACACAAATTGATGCCGGAAACCCCCCGTAATTTAGTGAGGATGATTTTAACTTATTTTCCCTAAATACAGAGATGGCTATTTGCTCAAGATCCTTCCCTGTTAATCCTGGTTTTGCTTCCCAACGAAGTTTAGAGATAACCAAGGCAACCATTTTAGCTGCAAATTTTGAATACTTAAGCATTACTCTTTCCCAACAACGTTAAGCAAGCTCTTCTTTATATCCTCTGCTGAACTTTCATTGGGACCAATACTGATATTTAGTATTCTCCTTCCTACTTTCTTTTCACCTTCCACAAAGTTTTGGATTACCTCTATACTATTTTGAAGATAATATGTTGTTAGATAGTCTGTGAATTTATTAATATAGGGAATAGCAAAATCTTCCTTATCTAGAGGACATAGATACCTATCCTGCTTGAGAAAGACTTTTCTGGCATAACTTCTAAGACATATTGGACAGAGAAAATTTTCTTCCTTTGCCGTCACTAGAACATCAAACGAAGCAAGACTTATAACTACCAGCTTAGAGATATTAAAACCAGCAAGTTCAAGAGTTCTCTCGAGGCTTTCTAGCTGATTTTTGTTCATTGGATAGTTAATTAACACTATCTTCACTAAGGTTAGTTCCTTACCCCTAGAGTTAATTAAACTAATGATCTCCTTACTAAAATCGGTCTTGGCAATCTTACTAACAAGAGCAGAAGGAGTCTTCATTACCTTCTCACCTAGTACTATTTGAGAAGAATTCAGTTTAACAATTTCTCCTAAGTCTAGAAAGACAGTGCTATCATTACCCAACTCAAGCTGATTAAGAAGTGGCGGAAGCAGTACAACAACTACCTCTTTAAAAAACTTTTTTTCCATTATTTTTTTTCTTTCCAGCTAAGCAAACTTCCAATAACAATGTTATTTTTAAAGCGGATGAGTTATTTTCCATTCGTAAAGATAGTGTTTATATATTTTGTATACAACAGATGATAATGAAAAATAAGAAAGTTAATTTAGTTAATTTAATCATAAAACCTGGAATGGTCATACTTTTTCTTAATTTGCTTTGATAAATCAGTAGCTATAGAAACAGTAGTAAGCAAGTGGAGAAAGGACAAACTGTTGTACTGCATTGGAGGCCTTTCCACTCCTGGACTACTACCTACTAAACTGAAAGCAATATTGTCAAAACACATGGCAAGCATTGTTAAATGAAGTGCTCACAAAACAACTAGTGTGTTGACCACACGACTTACTAGTTTCCTTGTTTCTCTCCCAGGGCGGCCACCATCAAGATAAGCACCACTCTTTTCTAGTTTTTCACTAATTTCCTGGGAATTAAGTTGGGAACTTGATATAACCAACCAGTTAACAAAATGAATAGTAAGCACTCAGCAAATGATAGCAGGAAAAAAACTGATGTTTTGCTTCCCCTTTTGGTAGAATTCAGAAAAGGGATTCGTTGCATTGTTGATCGCAAAAAAAACCTCTTTGAAGGAAGAAGAGTTTACATTAAACCTACTAAAGCGCTCCTGCAGAGCAGAAAGCTCGCTAGTGAAAGAAAATCCTGGAGGTCCTTTCAAGCCTTTCAACAGAAGGTCGCAGAACACACCACATATCCTAATTAGGCCTGGAATGAAGATAAGCGGGAGAATGTTGAAGTTCATTTGAAGGAAAAAGGTTGGTGAGTAATTAATATGATTCTCACTGAAACCAACTCTGTCAGTGTTAATTGGCACTTCCCATTTCCTATTTAGCACAGAGACAAAAAAATAAATAATAATAGAAATGGGCAGAAGCAAAAATGTTTTTTCTAGATCAGAATAACTTCCAACAAGAAAAATAGTTTTGAATAAGGAAGAAAATAGATCCTGTGCAAGTCTAAAAGGAAACTTGTCAATAAAAAGAATCAATTCAAAACCCCTACAAACACCATAGTCATTTAGAAACCCTATGATAAGTTCAAAAACAGAGTTTGAAACAAAGAAAGAAAAATAAGTTAGAAGTACTAGGTAGCGAGAATCTTTTATTAAATTTCAAACCCCAAAAACCCCAACAAATGCAATAACATTTGGTTTTAAAAACCTAGACAGTGTTAATTGGATTCTTTCCAGCTTTTGCTTTTCCTCAATTCCTTGTTTCTTCCGAAAAACATTAGAAACTATAGTAAAGGGAACCGACAGTACAAAAATTACAAAGTTTACCTGGATTTGGTAATCAAAAACCCAACCAAGTAGTTTTCTCTTTGGTACTTGTCCAAACTTTTCTAAAAACAGTTCGGGGGCCGGTATGTAGTATAAACCTAACAAGTACAACGAAAGAAAGAAAAGCGTACAGAGTATGGAAGAGAAAAATCTTTGGTAACCAAGTCTGCTCCTTTTTTGCCTACTGTCAATTGTCATTCCAATTTAAAGTTTAGTAATTTCACCACCTAAGCTTTCAATCTTTCTTTTAGCAGACAGAGAAAAAGCATGGGTTTTAACTATCACCTTTTTTGTTAAATTGCCATTACCAAGAACTTTTACCATGCGTTTTGAAGAAGAAAAATCAATAATCTGACTCTCAACACCAGTAGTTTCTTCAAAATCACTTAGGTTGATGATTTCATAGTCAGGTTTTTTATGGAAAAAACCAACTTTCGGAAGACGACGGTATATTGGAGTTTGTCCTCCTTCAAACCCTGGTCTTACCTGACCACTTTTCCGCGCTTTCTGACCCTTTGTACCTCTTCCGCAGGTCTTTCCATGACCAGAAGAAATCCCTCTTCCTCTTCTTTTCCTATCCTTAACTAGGGGAATGATGTAGTTTTCCATAGTATTTTACCAATTATTCTTCTTACCAGTAAGATTATCTAGAGCTAGGAAAGTTCCCCTTACAACATTTAGACGATTGTTAGAACCAATTATCTTAGCACTAACATCCTTAATTTCCAAAAACTTGAAGATAGCATTAAGGGAGCTTCCAACTTTGATTCCGTTTCCAAGGGGTGCTGGTTTCATCATTATTCTTGTAGACTTAAACTTGAGAAATATATCATGGGGAATAGTACGGGTTCCTTCGGGAAAATAGCTTACCATCTTTCTCTTAGCTCTCCGAACAGCCTTTTTCATAGCAGAGGAAACCTCATTTCCCTTTGCACAGGCAAAACCAACTGCTTTTCTTTTCTCATCTTTGACAAGCATCAAAGCGGAAAAGTGAAATCTTCTCCCCCCCTTAGTTACCTTAGTCACACGCTTCAATTGAAGCATTTCTTGTTGTATAAAGTCCTCACTTCTACTTTCAGAGATAGCTCTTTTTTCTTTCTTCATTTAGAAATTAATACCTCATTCGCGCATCTTATCACAAAAAGCTTTGATCTTTCCATGGTAGATATATCCATTACGGTCAAAAATAATATTCTTGATACTTTTTTTGTTTAGATTCTTTGCAAATTCTACTCCAAGTTTACCAGCAATTTCCTTTGACTTATAATTTCCGGGAAGTGCTGAACTTGCTTCTTTGTTTTTCTTAACTAGTTCGCGGGTACAGAGATATGCAATTGTATGCTGTTTTGTATCATCAACTGCCTGCACAGTAAGATACTGGTTTGATTTTGAAAATACTATCCTTGGTCTTTTTTCGTCACCAAGTATTTTCTTGCTTCTTTGTTTTTTTGCTTGACCACCAAATTTTTTCATAGCACAGTTGATTATTTTTTACCTTCTTTCTTCCCCGATTTTATCTTAATTTTTTCACCCTGGTAAAAAATACCCTTGTAGGTCTTAACAAAGACATTTGGTTTTCTAAAGGCACGGATTTTTGAAGCAAACCAACCAACCTCTTGCTTATCAGCTCCCTTAATTACTAGTCTAGTATTGTTGATACAATCAATCTTTAGTGTTGGGGGAACCTTCAGTAGAATATTATGCGAATAGCCCAGGGAAAAATTAAGAGTTTCATTTTCAAGAGAAACCTTATATCCAACTCCCCTTATTTCCAAAACTTTTTGGTAACCATCAGTTACACCCCTTAGCATATTGCTAACAAGAGAGTTCATCGTACCTAAGAGTGCTTCATTTTTTATTTCAACTCCCTGAATAAATCTTGTTGAAAGACTCTGGTTGATGATAGTTAGTTCAACAGGAAAGGGAATTTTTTGAACAAGTATTCCGTTGGGACCGTTTACTGTAAAGTTATCTAAATTTTGACTAACTGTGACTTTTTCCGGAATTAGAAGAGTTCTATTTGCAATCTTTGACATACCACTTGAAAACTAACTTATAAAAAAGATAAGTTCACCCCCAATATTCTTGTTAAGAGCTTCACGATGAGTCATCAAACCCCTTGATGTTGAAAGTAGATACATCCTCTTGCCAAGACAGTTTTTTCTAATTTCATTACTTCTACAGTAGATTCTTTGTGAAGGCTTTGATATCCTTTTTAACTGCTTGATTAAACTTGTTCTGTTAAAGTACTTAATTAAAACCTTAATTTTTCTCTTATCTTTAGTAGTTCAGTTTTCAACAAGAAAATCATTTTCGCGTAGTTTCTCACAAATCAGTCATTTAAATTTTGAGAAAGGAAAACTAACTTCACGATGAGAACGCATGTTAGCGTTTCTTATCCTAGTTAGCATATCTGAAATCGGATCACTTATCATAGTATTTAACACTTTGTTGGAGGAAGATTAAAATTTTCTTTGCAGTCTTGTAACAAATTAGAAAACCTCCCAGACCATTCAAGCTCAAAAACAAGACTTCTGCAGAATTTAACTAATTTCACCTGTTCCCCACTTATTTTAAAGTATCTAGTTCACACAGTTATTTAATCAAGCTATTGGATGCGGAGGATTTGTTCTAGATAGTATTTGAAAATTTTTCTTAAACATATTTTAAGCATTCAAAAATACTTTGAATATCTAGCAAAGTTTCATGACTACCAAGAAGCTTTCTTAAACCCAGGAATGTAACCCTTGAAAATATAAAAGCGGAAGCATATTCTACAAAGGAGATATTTTTGAAATACAGAACGTGCTCTTCCACAGGAGAAGCATCTTGTATATTTACGTACCTCGAATTTTGGCTCCCTCTTTGTCTTTTCTATAAGTGCTTTTCTTGCCATAACTTTTGATTATTCTTTTTCTGCTAGTTGTCTGTCCCTTCCCCTAAAAGGAAAGTTTAGTAGTTCTAAGAGTTGTCTGTTTTCTTCCCTTTCTTTAGAAGTAAAGATTATATTTACTTGCATTCCTTGATTCTTGAAAACCAGGTCATAAGGAACTTCTGGGAAGATAGTAAAATCGGTTATTCCAATGTTGTAATTACCATTTTTGTCAAAGCTATTCAAAGAAAATCCACGAAGATCCCTTGTTCTAGGAATATTTATAAATATTAGTTTAAAGAGGAAGTTCCAGAGCGCCTTTTTTCTAAGAGTAACCTGACATCCAATTGGCATTCCCTCTCTTAACTTGAATGCTGTTAATGATTTTTTTGCCTTGTTAATTATCGGCTTCTGACCTGTAATGTACTTGAGTGCTGTTACCGTATTATCAAGAAGCTGCTTATTTATAGTCGCCTGGCTTACAGCACTATTTATAACAATCTTTGTTATTCTTGCAACTCTTTCAGGTGAAGTAAAAGAGAATTTTCTCATGGAATAATCTCTAATTAGCTGTTGGCTGTCTTTTTGTCATTTATCAACATTTAGCATAGCAATTTATTATCACAGTGACCTTCTTGTTATTCTACCGGTCCAACATTTGAAATGTGAATAGGACTAAATACTTCCTTGGCTTGACGCTTCCCCCCTCGCCTATTTACCACAGACACAATTCTACTTATATTCTCAAGAAAAACATGGTTTTTCTTTCTGTCGACTCTTTTTACTGTAAAGTTATTATTCTGGTACTTTCCCGTAATTACTCTTACAGTCTTTCCAACTCTTACTTTAAATTTTTCTCTCATAATAACTAAACAATTTCCGGTGCTAGTGAAAAAATCTTTTTATGACCTCATTCATCAAATTCACGCAAAATAGGAACAAAAATTCTTGTTCCCAAGTAGCTTCTGTCACCAACCTTAACAATAACTGCGTAGTTTGCACTGAATTTTATTCAAGTTCCATCCTTACGACAAAAACCACTTCTTGTGTTCACAATTAGAGCTGTAACAACTTTTCCCTTGCCAACATTTGCCCATGGAATTGCCTTCTTCACAGTTGCAACAACCAGGTCACCAATTCTACTGAATTTCCTATTCGAGCCACCAAGTGATCTTATCACAAGAAGTTCCTTTGCACCTGAATTGTCTGCAACAAGCAAGCAAGATTCATTCTGTAACATTTCCTGTATTTATTCCTTATCTTTTGATTTCAATTCAACTACATGAAACTTCTTTGTTGCTGAAAAAGGTCGTGACTGTTCAATAACAACGACTTGACCAACTCTTAGATCAAGGTTTTCATAATGGGCTTGTACTTTCTTACTACTTTTAACTATTTTTTTGTACTTTGGGTGCTTCTTATGGTGAACAATATTAACAGCTACAGTTTTCAAGCTGTTCTGCGTAACTACAACCCCGGTTAGTTTCTTCATTATTTTCTTAGTTAGAGCTATTCTTAATTTTTAGCTTTTCTCTCTGTGTTCATGAGAGTTGCCTCACGAGCAATTTCCTTCCTCACCTTTTTAATTAAGGCATGGTTCTTAAGAGAATTGTTGTAAACACTCATTTTAAGAAAGAGCAAAAGCTTCTTCTTCTCAATGAGTGAATTTTTTTCCTGGATTTGGCGTTTATTTTCTTCCATTCTGATAGTTCTCCTAGTTGTCAACCCTGTCCTCTTGACTCTCAATAACCTTACACTTTATTGGTAGTTTATAGCTAGCAGCCTTTAGCGAATTAATTGCAATGTCACGAGGTACTCCAGACAATTCGAACATGACAGTTCCAATTCTAACAACAGCAACTCATGAATCAATCGAACCCTTCCCCGAACCCATTCTTACCTCAAGTGGCTTTTTACTCTTTGGCATATGGGGAAATATGTTAATGTGCATCTTACCAAATTTTTTGATATACTTACTGATAACTTTCCTTGTTGACTCAATTTGATTGTTAGTTATTCAACTTCCTTCAAGCGCTTGGAGACCAAAGTTACCCCATGTTAAGTCCTTATGACCCTTAGCCCTTCCCTCAAAACTTATACGATGGGAATATTTGTACTTAGTCTTTTTTGGTATTAGCATAGTGGTTTATCCTTGCATCTCTCTGGTTATTGTGACTCCCATACAATTCCTGTTTTCCTTTATAAAGCCAGACTGTGATTCCTATTTTTCCATAAGTAGCTTTGGCTTCAGACATTGCAAAATCAATGACACTTGTAAGCGTACTAAGAGGAATCTTACCAACGCTTATTTTCTCAGTCTTTGCAATTTCTGAACCATCCAGACGGCCACTAATTTTTACCTTTATACCTTTAATTTCCTTCTGCATAGTTACCTTGCTAATTGTAGTTCTTACAGCAACCCTGAAGGGAGTTCTTGCCTTAATCCGGGAAGCAATTAGATTGGCAATGTACTGGGCATTCATGAAAGTTTTCTTGATCTCTATCAAATGAACCTTTATAAGATTCCCCGGATCATTAACAACTTCTTTTATTCCTTCCATTAGTTTCCCTAAACGATTGTTGCTCTTTTCAGTAAGGAAACCAACATTTGTAGTACTTATAAAAAGAAAGAGACCAGAAGATGATCTTTCAATTCTTGTTTGTACAATATCCCTTGAGCTCTTTTGTACATAGCTACGGATTTCTGTATCTTGTTTCAGCAACTGGGCTTGTTTTTTCCCTTTTGAGAAATAGTAACTATTCCAAACTTGGTTAATTCCTAGACGCAGAGCGTAGGGATTAGCTTTCTGAGCCATCTTATGTTATCTAAACCTTCTATTCATGTAATGTGCAAGGAACACAGGTGTGGTAAATTTGATTTTTGCGAAGATAGAACTGCCTATTGTTCTAACTAGAATGAAAAAACATCTAGCTTGTGTGCAATTTCATGAAATTATCTTTTGCTGTTATTTTTATAGTGGGTGTAAGAATTATTTTGCTGAGAGTGAGAGAGTAAGATGACATTTTCTCTGCCTAATAGTATCAGCACGACCCTTTGCCCTAAAAGAAAGCTTCTTTCTAATCGTTCCCTTGTCAACTTTAATCAGGTCTATATAGACTCTTTTAGTGGGAAAGCTAGTATCATCTCTGTTAGCATTTAGTAGTTGCTTATATGCACCAGAAACAATTTTGTAAACTATTCTACTTGACTTTTGTGGAGCGTTCCTTAGGTAGTTAAGAGAACCTACTACCTCCTTATTTCTTACTAGATCAGCAATGAGCAACATCTTTCTCGGTGAGCTAGGTATGTGTTTACTTTTTACAAATATAGAACTCATAAAGCTAGCGCTTCCCCGCTTTTCCATGACCTCCGAAGGTCCTTGTTGGTGAAAATTCTCCTAACTTATGACCAACCATATCTTGTGTTATGAAAACATTAATGTGACGCTTTCCGTTATGAACAGCAAGCGTATTGTCTACCATCTCGGGGTGCACAACTGAGCCACGTGACCAGGTTTTAATAATAGTTCTCCCACGTTGACGAAGATTGTTCTTCCTTACCTTTTCTACTAATTTTTCACTAACAAATTGCTGTTTTTTTAAAGACCTTGACACTTCTTTTTTTCTTCCTGGTTACAAACTCTATTCTTAAAAAGATTTTTACGAAAAAATTATCTCTTCCTCTGTTGGTGACGGGACCTTATGATAAACTTGTTGGAGGGCTTGTGAATACGACGAGTCTTCTTTCCTAGAGTTTTCTTTCCCCAGGGGGTCAATGGGGATTTTCTTCCAATCGAAGCCTTCCCTTCACCACCACCATGTGGATGATCAACGGGATTCATGGCAGCACCTCTGACAGTTGGCCTAGTGCCCCTCCAACGATTTCTTCCTGCCTTCCCTAGTTTAACAAGACCTTGTTCTTCATTACCAACTCTTCCGATAGTCGCTCTGCAAGTAGAAAGTATTCTCCGAACTTCTTTTGATACTAGTTTAACAAGAACGTATCTTCCACTCTCCTCTCTGCTAACAACTTCCGCATATGAACCAGCACTCCTTGCTAACTGTCCTCCCTTCAAGGGTTTAAGTTCTACATTATGTATTACAGTCCCAGCAGGAATAAACTTCAAAAGTGTATTGTTACCTGGTTTCAGGGGAATTCCTTCCTCAGAACTACTAATAACCTTATCATTAATCTTTAAACCAATGGGAGAAAGAATGAAAGAACTTGTTCCGTTCTCATAGGAAACGAATGATATGAAGCAATTCCTGTAGGGATCATATTCAATACTCTTTATCGTCCCACTTATTCCATCCTTTGGGTAACGTTTAAAGTCAATGATTCTATAGGTTCTTTTGTGACCACCCCCCTGGTGCCTTGTAGTAATCACCCCCCGGTTGTTCCTACCAGAGTGTTTTCCTAGCTTTATAAACAAGGATTTAGGGTACTTCTTAACTTTTGAAGTAATTTTCTTTTTGTAGTCAATAAGAACCGTGTTTCTACTAGAATTTGTGATTGGTTTCAAATGTTTCATGATAAGTCGTAGTTATCGGATATCTCTATTTTTCTAAAGGTTATCAACAGAAGGGTTACTTGCATTGATTTTTAGTTTTTCAGAACTAGATTCCTCACCAATCTTATAGCCTTCTTTTAGTTTAACAAAAATTTTTTTCTTTAGTTTTGTTCGAATGTTACGCCGTGAACTTCTAAACACAGGTTTTTCACGCAGGGAGGAAATTTTTTCTATTCTAACAGCGAAGGTTTTTTCCAGTACTTCTTTAAGTTGAAACTTACTTGTAAGAGGATCAACATAGAAAGTATAAATGTTGTTATCTTTTCTCTGTTTTTCACTTTTTCAAGTGGAGATCATTTTTTTTATAATTTCGTTGTTAAACATAATTAGATATTCCTGTCCTGGTTACTAAGCTAATTTCTCTTCCACTTCCTTGAAAGCTTTTTCCGTAAACACAATAAAGCGTGAGGAGAACAGTTTAAGAATACTTATTTGCAGAGAGGTTGTAATAGAAACATCTGCCAAATTTCCGAAAGACTTCTTAACATATTCTGTTGTTTCTTCAGGGTGGGAGAGAACTAACAGAATTTTTTCATTCCCAAGTTGAAGGTTTTTTAAAAATGAGATAGCATTCTTGGTTTTGTAGTCTGGTATAGAGAGTTTATCAACAAGTAGTAGTTCTCCTTCTGATAACTTCTTACTTAAAAGTGAGCTAAGTGCCTGTTTTCTTACCTTCTTATTGAGTTCAATGCTGTAGTTCTCATTACCAGTGGGACCGAACACGACTCCACCACCCCTTCACTGTGGAGAGCGAATTGAACCCTGACGGGCTCTTCCCGTACCCTTCTGTCGCCAGGGCTTTCTCCCTCCTCCTGAAACTTCAGCCTTAGTTTTCGTTTTACTTGTACTTCTTCTTTTGTTAAAGAGACTATATCTGTTGTATAGGGAAAGTAAATGGGGGGAGAACTCATGCTTTCACACTGTAGGATTTACCTCTAACAGATGAGCTTTCTTCCCAGAACTAGCAACTTCCAGGTGCATTTTCTCTTTCTTAGTACTATTATCTATCATTTCTCTAACTACTAGGAACTTTACTTACTTTGTACACTCTCTTCCTTACTAATCAACACAAGACCACTATTATGACCTGGAACACAACCCTTGATTAAAATGAGATTTTTATCACAAATTACCTTGTGTACAGAAAGACCAAGTACTGTTCTCTGTTGATTACCCGCCCTTCCGGGAAGTTTCTTTCCCTTAAAGACCCTGTTAGGGGCAATTGACCCCATTGAACCTACACCACGATGGTAGCCAGAACCATGGGCCATTGGTCCCCTTGACTGGTGGTACCTTTTTATCACCCCGGTAAATCCCTTACCCTTTGAAGTACCAGTTACCTTTACCTTGTCCCCCTCTTGGAAAATACCCAGGTTAATATTCTCACCAACTAAATAACTACTTGTTGTGCGAAACTCACAAATAAAACGCTTAGGACCAATACCACTTTTTGCAAGGTGTCCTAGCTCAGCCCTACTTAAATTACCTTCTTTACAATCTTCAAAAGCGATTTGTAGAGCATCATAGCCATTATTCTCCTTATTTAACACAGCACTTACGGTGTTCGGAGTAGCAAGTATAACTGTAACTGGAAACATAACCTCCCCGTTTTGGGAAAAGATATGAGTCATTCCAATCTTTCTTCCCATTAAAGCTAAAGTCATTATAGTATACTCTTTTCTATTCAAACAAATCAAAGCAAAAATTTATGAAGATTCCCTAGGCAGGTTTCTTTCTTAAAATTTACTTACTAACAAACAACTACTTTGTACGAAAACACAAGTATCCAGGCAGGTACCCAGAATAAGATTACTGATACAGGGTTTCCTTCTTGATAATTCATAATCCGTAGAAGCAGAGTTTATCTTTTTTAAAACATTTTTAGTGTTCTAGCCATGCTTGTTGAAACCTAGTAGTTAATTTCTGTAGTAATTTGAAACTTATTTAAAAATCAACAGTTTTTAGCATTAAAACTGCTACGAAAAGAGCAACAGAAGATATTTCACCAGAACAAATGAGTAACAATTCAGCAAAAGAGAAGAAAAAGTGCCTAGTAGTAGATGGAAACAACATAGTTCACAGATCTTACCATGCTTCCCAGAAGTTAGGATGACTAGGGGAAAGCAAGGAGATTTATATATTCTTAAAAATATTCTTCAGCGTTCTCTTGAAGGAAAACTATGAGAAGTTGTTCATTGTCTTTGACGAAGGAAAAGAAACCTTTAGAAACAAAATGGACAGGAGTTATAAGAGTAATCGTGCAAGAACACCAGAGCAACTGTTCAGCTTCCTAAATCAGGTAAAGAACCTGTTGACAGAATGTAATCTTAGTTACTCAAGCAGTACTGAATTCGAAGCAGATGACTTAATAGCGTCTTTTGTGGAAAACTTTTCTACAAAGAATGATTATGAATTTCATATTTTCTCACAGGATAAGGATCTTTTTCAACTGCTGTCGGATAACATAAAACTTCTAAGGTACAGGGAAGGAGTTCTTGAAAACTTTGGTCCTAAGGAATTCTTTGAGACTAATAAGTTCCCCCACCAGAGTTTTTGCTACTACTTGGCACTCCTAGGTGACAAATCTGATAACATTAGAGGAGTTGATGGAATTGGGAAGAAAAGAGCTTCTTACCTAGCCTCCCAATTCCAAAATCTTGAGAGCACTTTTCAGCAAATCAAAGAAATTACACCTGATATACAATCCTCAATTAAACATCAACGTGACTTAATTGAGAAGAATATTAAAACGGTTTCACTCGTAAGGAACATTCCAACTAAGCACTGGGAAAGTTATAACTTTTCCTGGGAAAAGTTTAGGAGAAATGAAAAGTTAGTTGCCTTTTGTAAAGAAAGGAAGTTTACTAGGTTTCTTTCCTATCTAGTTAATGGTACCCAAAGTCGGATTCGAACCGACACAGATTAAATCTATTGGATCTTAAGTCCAACGCGTCTACCATTCCGCCATTTGGGCAACTAACAGTGTTTTATTAGTCAAGATAGAGATTGGCAGAGGTGACAGGAATCGAACCCGCATTGTTAGTTTTGGAGACTAGCGTTCTACCATTAAACTACACCTCTATGATCCCTCTAGTTGTTTCTATTAATTTTAATTTTAAATGGCGACCCGTACGGGAATTGAACCCGTGAATCCATGCGTGAAAGGCATGTGTGTTAACCGCTTCACCAACGGGCCATTTTCGTGCTTATTCCCCTGTATTCTTAAATCTTTCTTATAACTGGAGGAATTCTTCTAGGTTATGAAGATCCATTGAGCCTTCCAATTGTTTTCAAAAAACCCCTTGTCGAAAGACAAATGTCTTAGGAATAACTGATACTGCAAAAAAAGAGTCTCTAGAAAGAACCAAGTTCTTTTCAGCATCAACTTGTAAAAACAGTATATCTTTCGCTCTTCTTTCTTCTAGTAACCGCCCAAAAGTGTCTAACATTTTCTTGCAAGCCCCGCATCACTCAGTTGTAAATATTACAACTACATATTGGTAGGACTTATTCTCCTCAATAAAATTAAGCAAATCTTTTTTTGGAATTTTTGAGGTATCCATTTTACATATGTAGAAAGTTGAGGAAAGACATTCATCTACATTTCTATATCTTGTTTTTAGAGATTTTTACCAGTCAAGTTTTTAGAAAACACCATGAAACTCAGTAGAAAGATATAACTGGATTAGTCATTGAAATTATGACTCCTCCTTTCACACAAAGCTTTTTCTGAAATAAGAATTCACTTGTTAGCTTCTAGATGCACTAGAAAACTTAAGAAAACTGTTAGTTTCTATACTAGGAACTAACTTCTATTTGATGCTTTATCTATAACTGGTATAACTGGGTAGGCAAAACATTTTCAAAAACTAGAGTTTTACGTTTTTCAATGGAGCGAATGAAGGGAATCGAACCCTCATTATTAGACTGGCAGTCTAAAGTTCTGCCGTTGAACTACATTCGCACTAGGCAGTTTGGTACCCTCCTGGATATTTCAAATGGTGGTTTGAGACGGGATCGAACCGTCGACCTTTTGATCTTCAATCAAACGCTCTAACCGACTGAGCTACCAAACCAATTTACCGTTGGTAGAAGGTAACAACCCTTGGATTTCCGCCAAAATCCCTAAAAACTTCCACTCTTATATGAGGAAAATACTTCAGTATAATTTTTATAATTCTCTCTTTTTGGCTGTGTCCTATTTCAAAAGCAACAAGAAATTTCTTCTTGAGAAAAGAAGAAGCTCTTTTTATAATGGCTTCATAGAAGAAATATCCACTATCAGCTGATAGAAGTGCCTTTTTAGGCTGTTTCCTTGCTAATTCATCCAGAAGATCGTACTCAGAAGAAGAAACATAAGGGGGGTTTGAAATAATGATATCAAGCTTACCGGTTACTTTTGAGAACTTGTTACTGAGAAGAAATTGAATATTGGAAAAACCTAGTTCAGAAGCGTTCTTTCTCGCTAGGGAAAGCGCTTTTTTATCAATATCAACTGCAAGTATATCCCAGGAAAACTCCCTTGAAGCAAGGGCAATTGCAAGATTTCCACTGCCACAGCCTATCTCCAAAACCCTACTTTTTTCTTCCACTGGAGACCAAATTTTTTTACTCAGAAACAAAACCGCACTCACAAGTATCTCAGTGTCTGGTTGTGGAATAAAAACGCCTTTTCTAGTTTTAATTAGTATGCCAAAAAAGGAACATTCACCACTAATGTAGGGGATCGGTTCTCTTTTAACCAAGTAAGATCTAATTTTTTGACAGATATTTTTGTACTTAGGATAATCAATTCTTTGTTCTTGTAAACATGCCCAGAAAGCTGCTGATGAACTTCCGCAAAGAGTGATTAAATCGCGATAAAGATCCTCCTGTCTACTTAGAAAAAATTCCTCTTCATAATGTTTTCTAAGTAATCATAGGAAGTAAGTAAGACAATCTTTGTAAGAATAATGAGTCTTACCCATAGTATGATAAAGTACATTAAATTCCTGGAAAAGATTTTCTATTTAATGGTGGAAATGATGGGATTGAACCCATGTCCTTTGAATTAGCAACTGCTGTTACCTCTACAGTTTAGAACACTATTGCGAGGAAGTGTTCAGTCCTTGTGTTCAAAAGACAATCTTCTAAACACCTATGAATTTGTTTTAGAAATAACAAGTTTGTTTTTAAGCATTAGCAGATCACTCTGCCCTTGGGAAACTCCCACGGCCCAGCTAACGGCCGTTGAGACAGGAAAATTACTCATTAGTTAATTAAAAAACTCTGAAACCCTGTCTCATAGTCATCAACTATAAGAAAAGTTGGTTCTGACCGTTTACTAAATTAAAATTAAAGTTTTGATTTTTTAAATTTTACTGCAGTAACAACTACTAAAACAAGTCAATTCTCACATTCCCAGAATGGTACGGGACAAGGGACTTGCACCCTCACATATCTCTACACTAGATCCTAAATCTAGCGCGTCTACTATTCCGCCAATCCCGCTCTTCTTTTGCTCGTTAGTAATGGTGTCCCGCAGAGGATTCGAACCTCTGACCCTTTGGTTAAAAGCCAAACGCTCTACCGCTGAGCTAGCGGGACTCAGCACTAGCTGTCTGCTTGGGAAAGCAGAAAGTAGAGCGAGAAAAAGTTAACTAACGTTTTTCCATTCCTTCTGTGTCTGCGTAATCAGCAATCACTCTAGACTCAATGTATTTTCTACCAAAGTATGCCAAAGTTTTTACTAAAAGTAAAGAAGTAAGTGACCAAAGGGCTACCTTAGTATTAATTTTTCCAGTGAATTTCTGATTTTCATAACCACCAAAAACACTTTTTGCAAGTGCAACAAAGTCACTATTTTTTGTGTACAAAAAAGTGGCAGCAATTACAGAAATGTTCAGCAGAACTAGACCAAGTCCATTTACCAATTCTTCAGCAAGAACCAGGTACCCCAGTGCTGCTTCTTCCCTATTACTTAGGCCGAAGTATTTTTTCATATTTTGTTTCTTTTTTTCCTTTTCTTTATTTTCATTTTCTAAGCATTAACATTGTTCATTCATGCTATGTTAATAGTTTTTAGGCTATGCAGAAGTCAAAAAAACTTTTAGAACATCTAGTTCTGATCACGAAGCAACAGTCTTTAGCAGATGTTTTTAAGAATTTTATCGAAAGAATGCAAAGAAAACTCTTGTTCAAAAAGAGCAAAGTTATCAAAAGTTATCAATCAACAAATGTATTCTATTAAAAACTTCTAGGTAAACTCTTACTTGAAAATTTGTACTAAAAGCTAAATATTTCACTTGAAACCCCTGAATAACAAATGGCTGGGATAGCTGGATTCGAACCAACACATCAAGGAGTCAAAGTCCTTTGCCTTACCATTTGGCTATATCCCAAAAATCTTGTTTGTTGATGTAAGAATGGTGGGAGGAGAGGGACTCGAACCCCCGAACTACTAAGAGATCTGATCTACAGTCAGACGCATTTTCCAACTCTGCAATCCTCCCGCCTAGGGGGATGGTGCTGACTATAGGAATCGAACCTACAACCTACCGCTTACAAGGCGGTTGCTCCGCCAAATTGAGCTAAGTCAGCAAACCGATGATATTATTTATTCAAGTTTGGTAGAGTATAACGGACTCGAACCGCTGACCCTTTGCTTGTAAGGCAAATGCTCTCCCAACTGAGCTAATACTCTGTTTTTTGTAGGATAAGGAAATAGAAATGCTATGAACAAGGGAGTAGACTCACTCCCCAGCTTTATAATTTTGTACTTATTACTATTTTACTATCTTAGTAACAGTTCCTTCACCAACGGTTCTCCCTCCCTCACGAATTGAAAACTTAGTATTAACTTCAATCGCAACAAGACTTATTAGTGTAACTCTAAGTGAAAGGTTATCACCAGGCATTACTAACTCGATACCCTCAGGAAGTGTAATCACCCCTGTGACATCTGTTGTGCGGAAGTAGAACTGCGGACGATAGTTAGAAGCAAAGGGAGTATGGCGGCCACCTTCCGCCTTTGAGAGAACATAGATTTCTGCTTCAAACTCATTGTGTGGTGTAATACTACCAGGTTTTGCAAGTACTTGTCCACGCTGAACTTGCTTACGGTCAATTCCCCTTAGCAATATACCAGCATTGTCACCGGGAATAGCTTCTGTAAGAATCTTCTTAAACATCTCAATCCCTGTAACAATAGCTTTAATACTTGGTTTGAAACCAACAATTTCTATTTCATCACCAATTTTTACAGTCCCCCTTTCAATCTTGCCAGTTACAACTGTCCCACGGCCAGTAATACTCATGGTATCTTCAACTGACATTAAGAAAGGCCTCGTAAGATCACGTTCAGGGATTGGTATATATTGATCAAGAACATCAAAAAGTCTTAGAATGTTCTTTTCCTCTTCTGCATCACCGTTCAGTGCTTTAAAAGCAGAACCGAAGAGAACAGGGGTTTTTTCTCCTTCAAAACCATACTTATCTAAACTTTCACGAATCTCCATTTCAAGAATTTCCTTAGTCTCTTCAAAGCCTGGATCGTTTCGAATTAGATCAATCTTGTTAACAAAAACAACAACACGATCAACACCAGACTTCCTCGCTAGAAGCAAATGTTCCCTTGTCTGTGGCATTACCCCATCAGTGGCAGCAACTATAAGCACGGCACCATCCATTTGCGCCGCACCAGTTATCATGTTTTTTATGTAGTCGGCGTGACCGGGACAGTCAATAAAAGCATAGTGTCTTTTCAAAGTTTCAATTTCAACATGGGCAGTGTTTATGGTGATTCCCCGTTGTTTCTCTTCGGGAGCAGAATCAATGTTATCATAACCTATAAACGCTGTTCCATAGTTTTTTAAAGCCTTTGTTGCAGCAGCAGTGAATGTCGTTTTTCCGTGGTCAACATGTCCAAGCGTTCCAGCATTAATGTGATCCTTGTCTCTTCTAAATTCTTGTTTTGCCATTAATCTTATTCATCCTCATCCTGTACCTTCAAAACCTACTACCTACTACAATTTTTAACAAAAACACATGTGGCAAGCTAGTAGTTTACTTGAAGTCTACAATTCATCTTTTTCTATTTAATATTTTTACTAATTCACTGTAAGTAAGTAAACTGCCAGGCAAACAAATCAGACAAAAACTTGGAGTTTTCATCCCATGACTTCCATTCCGTTATATACAAAAGATCCATGAAAAGTTACTGATAATAAATCACAAGTGAAGGTTGAAGCAGAAACGTCCCCAAGTTTTTGTAAGTAAATAGTAGACAACTTTAAAACATTAATTTAAAAGCGTGGAGTGGTTAAACTGAATGCGACCTAGAATGATCAAGTACAACCGACTCTTTGAAGTAATCAGGGAAAGAGACGAGTGAATTCTTCCTAAGAGAAGAAACAGGAAAAATGCACCAATCTTCGATCTTGACGAGAAGAGATGATGTTCAATTGAAAGAAGCAAAAATAACCAGTGATTTATCTTGTTTTACAAGGACGAAAAAGATAGAAACAGTCCTGTCTATTATAAGAGTTTCGTTCGTGCCCAAGAAGAAAACCTTACCATTTTATTCAATATCTTTAGTGAAGTTATTAGGGACAAATCAGGAAGGTGGGTAACCAAGACAGGAAGTTTTGCGGAAGAAAATGCAACTATCAAGCAGGGATAAGAAGAAATCTCTTAGTGCTCACTGAAAGCAGTATGGGTTCATTAATCAAAATTCGGAGATCTACCAGGGTTTTGCAAAAACATGGGATCTGGGTCCTAACGGGGCTGAGTTAAAGAAAAAGTTAAAAGAACTCTGGTGGAGATTCTTTATCACCAGTAGTCCCTACAACATACCATGTGAAACAGCGATTCTTACACCAAGTGTTGTTCTTGAAGCTTCTGGACACAAGAGAAATTTCAATGACTGAATAGTCTCCTGTGAAAAATGTAACAAGAAAATACGTCTTGACAACATAGCTTCTAGTAATGATTTTGAGAAGTTTCTTATTCTTTCAAAGGAAGAAAAAAGAAACTACAAACTTATGAAAAAATGTGAATGTGAAGGAAGTTTCTCTCCTCCACGTGAATTCAACTTGATGATTAAGACAGATATGCTTGCACCGGGATTTGAAAACGAGGAGGTGTACCTACGACCAGAAACATGTCAGGGTATATTTGTAAATTTTCTTTCAATAAAAAACAGCACAACAAAAAAACTACCTTTCGGGGTAGGACAAATTGGTAAAAGTTTCCGAAACGAAGTCACCTTGAACCACGGAATTTTCCGAACTCGTGAGTTCGAACAAGCAGAGCTGGAATTTTTTACACTCGGAGAAAAGGATAAGTGATGGGAGTACTGAAATAGTAAATCATGAAGTTTCTTCCAAAGAACAATCAATAACAACAACCAACTAACAAGAAAAAGCTTTGTTAGTAGGGAAGAACTGCCCCACTATTCTTTAAGAACCACTGATTTCCATTTTCTTTATAACTTTGGGTGGGGGGAAGTGTGCAGTTTAAGTGATCGTGGAGATTATGACCTCAAAAATCACAGCCAGAAGTCGAGATTTCCCCTAGCTATCAAAGATAATGAAGGTAGAAACACATATCCACATGTAATAGAAACCTCTTTTGGTATTGAAAGACTCCTTCTGGCAATTCTTGAGAGTTCGTACCGAGAGGAAAAGATTGGATCATCAGAAAATTCAAGAACATATTTAAAGATTAACCCCTTATTAAGTCCCTTCTTTGTATCAGTGATGGCCCTCAGTAGCCAACTGATTAAAGATGCAAGGGAGCTTTACTTAGATATCATTAAAACTGGAGAATTCTCAGTTTCCTATGAAGAAACAGGGAACATCGGAAACCGCTACCGTCGACAGGATGCAATCGGAACCTTCTTCTGTGTAACTGTTGACTTCAAGACAAAAGAAGATGATTGCGTGACAATCAGGGAAAGAGACAGTATGCAACAAGAGAGGATTAGTGTTAGTAAACTTGCCAACTACTTAACAAGTAGACTAAAGCAACTTTGGAGTGTCTTTCTAGCCTAAATTACCAACTTTAATCCCTGCATATTATAGCCAATAAAACCTACTCCAGAAAATAATCTTGGAAAGTTTCTCTGGAGTAGGAATTTTCGTCATTAACTGTGAAAATGGTCGGAAAGACAGGACTCGAACCTGCGATCCCTTGGTCCCAAACCAAGTGCCTTACCACTAGGCCACTTTCCGGTGTGATTTTTTCTAGTTAATTTTAGCAAACTACTCTTCTGTGTGAAAAGCTGGGATATAACTATGCATAAACACCAAAGTGAACAGATTTACTAATAGGAACGGCCAAAGTACGCAGTTGAAACGGGGCTTTCTGAGCAAAAAAGGCATTTTAAATTATTATCCCAAAAGTTATCAATACAGCGAAAGCTAAAGGAAGGAAATTGTCTCCTGATCTGGTTTTCGCAATCTGGGAGGTTACAAAAAGGAAAAGTAAACATTCCCTTTTTATTTCTTACCATCTTGTCCAGTTCTTCACGACTTTTCACACTAAAAATTCCACTATTACATAGCTCTGTACTTTGCTTACGAAGATGAGCTGCAATCTCCTGTTCTGCCTTCAATATGAACTCATTAATACTTTCCTTTTCAACAATTACCCTCTCTCCCGGGGAAGTTCTTAGTGAGATACTCACAAAATTTCCCATTATTTCTTTCGGACCAGTAATTATCTTTAAAGCACATCCATCTTTATCAGCATTGCTAAAATTCACACTCATTTGTCTACTCTGGTTATAAAAACGACAGCGGTAATATGAAGACAATCCCTCCTCTACTTCCAAAGCATAGTTGAGAAATCTGTCATCGCTACTTGGATAGCAAATAAAAGCAATCTGACAGGGTGCTATCTTGAAGGGAAAGACAAGACCTAGTTCATCAGAATGTGCTGAAACAAGAGCACCAATTACCCTGGTTGAACTGCCCCAGGAGGTCGAGAAAGGAAACTGTAAATTATTCCTATCATCACGAAATTTAACACCAAAAGTCTTAGAAAACTTTTCTCCAAAGTAATGACTAGTTGCCAACTGAAGACACTGGTGATCAGGAAGTAGATATTCAACAGTGTAACTGTCAAGAGCGCCTGCGAACCTTTCCTGGGAGGTTTTTAGGCCAGTAACTACTGATAAGCAGAGAAGTTCCTCCGCATACTTTCTATAAACACTAAGAATTTTTAAGCAAAAATCCTGGGCTGTTTCTTTACTAGAATGGAGGGTGTGACCCTCCTGTCAAAGGAATTCCACACTACGAAAGAAAGGTTTTGTATTTTTCTCAACCCTGAAAACTTGTACTCATTGGTTATACAGAAGGGGAAGTTGTCTGTAAGTAGAAAGTATTCTGGAAAATCATTCATAAAAGAGAACTTCACTTGTTGGACGAAGAACAAGGGAGTTTGTAAGTTCATTTGTTTCACTCTCCCCTGATGATTTATTAACATGAAAGAGCTCGGGTGCAAAGCCCTCAATATGTTCTTGTTCTCTTGAAATTAGCGAACCCGGAATCAGAGTTGGTAGAAGTACATTTTCAACACCAAGTTTTTTAAAATGGTCATTTAAGTAATCCCTCATCTGTTGTCAGAGGGTCAGACCTCGGGGGGGGAGAATGAAAGTTCCCTTTGTTACTGAATAAGCAAAAATCCCCCCCTCTTGAATAAGCCGAATATACCTGTCATTTCCAATTTCCATCTCTATATGTTTACTATCTTCTTTATAATGTAACTATTTTTTGCTGAAATTTATAATTAACCGTAGATTATATTATATCGATAAGTTGGTGCGCTCAGTAGGAGTCGAACCCACAATCATTTGATCCGAAGTCAAATATTCTATCCATTGAACTATGAGCGCAGTTTCTGATAAACACTTGTTGGCATATTAATTAGAGAACTGGAGGAACCGGTCGGATTCGAACCGACGAAAAGAAGTTTTGCAGACTTCCGCCTTAAACCACTTGGCTACAGTTCCATAGTTGCATACACACAACGTATTTAGGAAGAAGCTATCATTATCTCTGGGTGTGATGACTCACTAGGATAACTAGTTTTCTTGTGCTTAAATCTTGCAGTCTATTCAGGAACTCATTTCTATTTTTATGGTCAAGGTTGCTATCTGCTTCATCAAAAATAAAGACTTGCTTTTTCTCATTTTCAAAAGCGTTATTCAAATCAATCAACTGTTTTTGACCAGTTGAGAGATCCGAGCGTGGGATTAAATTATGATGTTCTGAATAAGAAATACTTGATCTTCACCAATCAATGTCAATATCACCTAGATTATAGACCCTATTAACCAGGATTTGTCCCTTTTGTGTTTTCAGCATTCCTGTTACTAGATTAATTATTGTACTTTTTCCAAACCCATTTGGAAAGTTCATTTCGTTAACTTTCCCAATTTCAAAGAAAATATTGAAATTACTTAAAACCTCCCTCTCAACTCCTCCTTCATTTTGATATGTGAAAGCAACATCCTTGAATTCAATACTCTGAATGTGACCAGATATGATCTGTTCGTTTTGCTTATCATCACGTTCACTCTCAGCAAGAAAATCATTAATCTTCCTCGCTGATGAATAGTAGAAAGGGAAATCACGTCCTCTCTCAACAACCTTCCTTATATTATTAAAGACACGACTGAAAGAATCTATAGATGCTGCAACAGGACCAGTTAAATCACCAGTGTAGTAGACACAAAGAAAAGGGAAGAGTTTTACTAGGAAATAGGAGGGAAAGACAAAAGAAAAAGTTTCCGATAAGTTCCTAGCAACAGCACTACGAAAAATGCTATCTAGTGACTCATTATACATCATAAGAAACCTGGAAGATTCATTCTTTTTAATTACTAGATTACAATTTTCAACCAGGAAGAGTTCATCCTTTATTTCGTTCTCAATTGAATTATGGTAACTGAGTTCTAAATAGTAGAGAAGCAATTGAGAACCTACGCATACAAAGAAGAAAAGAGATAAATACCGAGAAAACAAGAATTTAATTAAGCCAATTGATCTAGAACTTTCCTTCTCTCCTTTGTTCATTAGAGAGCGCTCGAAAATGACAAGAAGAATTTCTGCAATTGCATAGTAAAGCTGGTTGGGGATATAGAAAACATTTCTTGAAAACATTTTTACACTGTAGTTTAAAAGTGATGAAACTTTTTGTTTATCGTAAAACCCCCCCTCAAGCTTAAACATTTTCTGAGTGATTAACCTCTTCAGGTATCCACGCACCTTTGCTTCCAAATGGAGAGCGAATCACACATGAATAAAAACTACTGAAAAATATAGAAACACACCTAGGATGAGAAGATTAATGTACTTTCTTCTCCCAAGCATTTGAGGGTCTCCAGAAAAATCTAAATATTTTGTGAAGAGAACAATTCTCTGCCTCTTATGTAAGATAATCTCCCTTACATTCTGATCAATAATAAGACTACCTACACAACTTAAACTTGTAATAATGTAGAAAAATACTTGTTCTTTTCAGTACTTCCTTGTTAGACTAAAAAAACTTAACTTTTCAAATCCCCTCCCTTTTCTTTCTGCTTGCATTTTTCTAAACATAACCCCTAGACTTCTACCTCTTGACAGAGCCCTGCTTCTTTAGGAGTTCATCAGTAATGTATCCTGGGACCTCTTCATAGGAATTTAAATGCATAGAGTAAGTGCCCCTTCCTTGTGTGAGAGAACGGAGGGTCGTTGAATAACCAGACATTTCAGAAAGCGGTGAGTTTACATGTATCTTGTAGAGATTATTATGCTTCTCAGCATTCTCAATTGAACTACGCCGGGAGACAAGATTATTAATAATATCACCATAGTAGTCCTCGGGTACAACTACTTCTAACTTCATGACAGGTTCTAGAAGTACAATCTTTAGTCTAGATTTACTTTCGCGGAAACAAAGTGAAGCAGCAAGTTTAAAAGCCAGTTCTGAAGAATCAACATCATGGAATGACCCATCATAAAGTGTCGCTTTAACATCGACCATCGGATAGTTGAGTAACAATCCATTCGAAAGAGATTCAAGTAGTCCATTCCTAACAGGATTGATAAATTCCCTAGGAATCACGCCACCTTTTATTGCATCAACAAACTCAAAACCTTTCTGGTGGTTAGGTTCAAACCTAATTCAGACGTGACCATACTGTCCATGACCACCAGACTGTTTTATGTACTTCCCTTCGCTTTCTACTACGTTTTTTATGGTCTCTTTGTAAGCAACTTCTGGCTTGCCAACATTAACTTGTACATCGTACTCACGTCTAAGTCTTTCAACTATTACATCAAGATGCAACTCTCCCATGCCAGAAATGATCATCTGACCAGTCTCCTGGTCAGAGTAGTAGCGAAATGTTGGATCCTCTTCGGAGATTTTTCCAAGCGAGGAACTGATTTTATCCTGGTCATGCTTTGTCTTCGGCTCAATAGATAGTGAAATAACAGGATCTGCAAAGTTAATTCTTTCTAGTAGAAGTTGTTTGTTCTCTTCACAAAGAGTATCACCAGTACTTGTATTCTTTAAACCAACCGCAACAGCAATGTCACCGGGACCAATTTCCCTAATCTCTTCACGCTTATTGGCATGCATTCTGAGCAAGCGACTGATCCTCTCCGTCTTCTGCTTTACAGAATTGTAAAGGTAGGAATTTGCCTTTACTCTACCTGAGTAAACACGAAGAAAAGTAAGTTTACCAAAGTTATCATTCATTATCTTGAACGCAAGTGCTGCACAATTACCTGGTTTAACCTCTACAGAATTGTTACTATCACTAACAGAAAACGCTTTCGTTTCTTTGCAATCAAGTGGAGAGGGTAGGAAATCAACTACTGCATCAAGAAGAAAGCGAATTCCAATATTTTTAAAAGCTGTTCCACAGAGAATTGGAAAGTGTTTTCCAGTAAGAGTTGCTTTCCTTACTAAGAATTTAATTTCTGCTTCTGTTAATGATGTTCCATCTAAGTATTTAGAAGCAAGTTTATCATCATACTCAATTACTTTTTCCACCAGTGTTTGTCTATAAATCGAGAGCTGTTCAGCAATGTTTACAGGAACTTCTCTTTCCTCAAAGTTTTCTTCAACATCACGCAGTTTGAAAAAGTAGGCTTTCTGTCTTATTACATCAATAATTCCCTGAAGATTATTCTCAGAACCGATTGGCAACTGAACAACTAGGGAAGAAGCATTCAGCTTCTTCTCTACACTCTTTAAAGAATTAAAGAAGTTTGCCCCATTTTTATCCATTTTATTGAAGAAAATAAGACGTGGGGTTTCGTAATTATCAGCCTGTCTCCAAACTGTTTCAGTTTGCGGCTCAACACCAGCCTGTGCATCAACAACAAGAATTGCTCCATCAAGAACACGAAGTGATCTTTCAACTTCAGCAGTGAAATCAACATGACCTGGTGTATCAATGATATTTATCTGACAATCCTGCCAGAAAACAGTAGTTGCTGCAGAAGTAATTGTAATTCCACGTTCCTTTTCCTGGTCCATTCAATCAAGCTGGCTTCGCCCTTCATGGGTTTCACCAATTTTATAAATTTTTCCAGCAAGAAAGAGTATCCGTTCACTTGTCGTAGTTTTTCCAGCATCAATATGTGCCATTACGCCAATGTTACGAATGTTACTAATTACTTTCTTGTCTTCTGACATAATTTTTTTCTTCCTTAGTTCTACCCCTACCTTCTAGAAAGTTTCTAATAGGTATTTCAACTCCCCAGAGTGACAGCAACTACTTAACATACCTTCCTTTTCATACTGTTTAACTAGTAAGTCTTTTTCTAGAATCGGTACGAAGAAAATGCAAGATTCGAAATTGCCATCTTTTGAATATTTTCTTTTTTCTTAAAAGCACCACCAGTTCTGTTAAAGGCATCAGCAATTTCTGAACTTAATCTTCCAGACATAGAATTATTTTTCCTGTTCCTAGCAGCCTCAACTATCCACCTTAGTGAAATTGTGAGGGCTCTTTTTGGTTCAACTTCAAAAGGTATTTGGGTGTTAGAGCCACCTATTTTCCTTGTTCGCAACTCTAGCTTAGGATAAAGATTTTCCAGTGCCTGCTCTAGAACAGTTACCGGCGAAGTTGAGAACTTCTTTTCCAATTCATTAAAGCTGTTATAGACAATCCTTGAGGCCTTTTCCTTGAGGCCTTTTAACATAACCTTGTTGATAAGTTCACTGACAACTAACGAAGAGTATTTGAAGTCTTCCTTGAGAAGGTGTTTTTTTATTAGCTTCTTCTTTCTCATTGTGTTTACTTTTTAATCTTTTTTGTTCCGTATAAGGAACGACTTTGTTTTCGTCCTTCGACTCCTGAGCAATCAAGATTCCCACGGGTAACATGGTACTTCACTCCTGGCAAATCCTGTGCACCACCACCTCTAATCAGTACAGAAGAATATTCTTGGATATTATGACCCTCACCAGGAATGTAAACAGTTACTTCAGTGTTGTTACTTAGGCTTACCCTAGCATAGCTTCTTAGGGCTGAATTTGGCTTTTTCGGGTTCATCTTTCCAACTTTTTTACAGATTCCGGATTTCTGGGGACTATTGTAAGATAGAAACTTCTTTTTTTTCTGGTTTCAGCCAGTGTTTAGAGCAAGATTACCCTTCTTTTTTTTCTTGCTTTGTCTTTCTTTTCTTATAAGTTGATTAATTGTAGGCATAGTTAATAAAGATGTTTTTATTCTTACTCTGGTTATTTTCCTAAGAAACTAATTTATGATTCTGGAAAAAGTTAGTCACAACCTGACATTAAGAATATTTTAAACAGAGCTATGCGGTGAGTTGCCAAGCAACTCACCCACATATAAATCCATAGAGAAGACTCTTCTGCTAGTAACAAATGGGTAAACCTTTTAATTCTATTGGCTGTTCTTAGCTACCGCCTCGCCTTTTCATTTGTGGAAAAGCAATAACTTCACGAATGCTGTTCTGCCCAGTAAACAACATCACCAGTCTGTCAATACC
>CAXUEP010000002.1:0-8293 GCA_964250295.1 uncultured Mycoplasmatales bacterium
TAACTTCACGAATGCTGTTCTGCCCAGTAAACAACATCACCAGTCTGTCAATACCAATTCCGAGCCCTCCTGTTGGTGGCATACCATAATGGAGAGCATCGACAAACTCTCCATCAAAAGTGGCTATTTCTCCGTTTCCGAGTAATTTTTCCCTTGTCTGTGATTCAAATCTCTCTTTTTGCTCAAGAGGATCATTTAGCTCACTATAGCCATTTGCAAACTCAATCCCACAAATGAAGAGTTCAAAGCGGTTTGCGAACAATTCCCTTCCCTCAATTCTTTTAGAGAGCGGGGAAACTTCAATAGGATAGTCATAAACAAACACCGGCTGGATAAGTTGATGTTCAACAAACTTTTCAAAAAAAGCAAGAATTATATGACCAGTACTATTTTGGTGTTTTTCTAGGTGAACATTGTGTTCTAGCGCAAGCTTTCTCGCTTCAAAAAAAGTCCTAATGCTTGTAAAGTCAACACCTGCGTACTCCTTAACAAGGTCAAGCATGGTGGCTCTTTGAAAACATCTAGTTAGATCTACCTGGTGGTCACGGAATGTAAGAATTTTATCTATGTTTAACGATTCAAAGACAAACCTTACCAGTTTCTCGGTAAGTTCCATCATGTGCCAAGCATCACAGTACGCTTCGTAGATTTCTACTGTGGTAAACTCTGGATTATGACGTGTATCAATACCTTCATTACGGAAGACTCTTCCAATTTCATAGATCTTTTCAAATCCACCAATAATCATTGTCTTTAGAGGGATTTCAGTTGCAATCCTTAACTGAAAATCACGATTAAGAGTGTGGTGATGGGTAATGAAAGGCCTTGCCTGAGCACCAGAAGCCTCTGAAACAAGAATTGGTGTTTCTACTTCGATAAAATTCTTCTCATCAAGGAATTTCCTTATAAACTTGTTTATTTTTGCTCTTTTAACAAGTCTCTGCTTGTTTTCAGAGTTAATTATAAAGTCCAAGTGTCGATTTCTGAATCTTTCTTCAGTATCATTGAAGCCATAGTGGAAATCAGGAATTGCCTTTAAACATTTACTAAGTAGCTTACAAGAGGAAGTTCTTAGAGTTAACTCACCACGGTCTGTTCTATAAACAACACCCTCAGTACCAATTATATCACCAAGGTCAAACTCACTAAATGACCTATCATTAATAATAAGTAGTTGCAAGTCACCATCAAAGCAGCGAAGGACTGCAAAAAAGAGGTTGCCAAAGTTCCTGATTCTCATTATTCTTCCTGCTACTCTGGCAGAAAAATTTCCTTTTTCTAGGTCTTCCTTGCTAAAGGAAGCAAACTTACTTAGTATTTGACCAGCACTAGTAGTAGTTTCAAAGTTACCCACTACAAAAGGATCATGACCCTCCAGCTTTAGTTTTTTCAACTTCCCAAAAAAATCACTCATATTCTTTCTAAAAACTTCTCCCTTCTCAACTTTTCTAAACACACACTGGGGAGTTTACACACCCCTCTCTTTAAGAAGTTTCTTCTGCTGTTTACGGTAGCTCACTAATTTTCTTCTTTCAAGATCAACAAGTTCAAGCGGTGCTTTTCGCACAAATCCCTTGTTTCCCAGCAAATTCCTGCTTCTTTCTATCTCACGCTCATAAAACTCATTACTTTCTAGACTCTTTTCAAGTCCTAGGTGTTTTTTCTTCGTAATAGAAAAATGAAGTAAGCCAAAGGGTGGTAATTCAATAGAACCATCACTTGTAATTTTTCTTTGCTTGCTGTTTGACAGGGTAATTTTAGTTCCCTCAGTTTTTCTAACTTGTCCAAGAACTTGATCTACTAAATTAATGTGTGGTAGTCATTCACCAAGTAGATCAAGCTTGAGAGACATGTCGGATATATTAGCTCCCCCGCTCTCACAGAGGGAGGTCACAGACTTCTTAATCACAAACGGAAGTTCCAGCAGCATAGACTGCTCCCTAGGAAGACCTACTTGTAAATGGTGATCAAGATCAAGTTTTATTAGTTCACTGGAAGTATGTTTCAAGTAGAGATAGCTACTTATGAAAGGAACAGAAGGACTAAGAAGAATAAGTAGTTGTTGGAAGCTATAGCTAAGTACAGCATACGAACTACTACTTTCTATTCCCTTTAGGAAAGGTATGAAACGATTACTTATCTCTTCCCGTGTAAAGTTGAGAATTTCCAGAATAATTCGCGAGGTATCCATTCTATAGTTCAGTTGATCTTTATAGATTTTTCCTACTTGAAAAAGTCTACTTAGTAAGCGATCTTCAGCTAGCCTCAATAGTAAGTTTTCTTCCTCCATAATAAGTGAGTTGAGTTCCTGCATACGAATTATTCTCTGAAACTCTACTGGTGAGTTCTTAGTAATGAACTCTGAAATACTTCACAACTTCTGAAGAAAGAAGTAACAACCCTTTAATTTACTAGAGCTAAGAGTAATATCGTTACCCACAGTATTGTTTGATAAGAGAAACAGCCTTAGGCTATCTACTCCATACCTAGAAATGATTGCTTCCTGCTCGACCCCGTTACCCTGTGACTTGGACATTTTCTTTCCGTTTTCATCTCTAATAAGACCATGGATAATAATTTTCAAAAAGGGTGGTTTTTGGTAGAAGTAAAATGCAAAAATAATCATTTTAAATAACCAAAAAAAGAGTAAATCAGAACCAGTAACAAGATATTTCAGAGGTGCAAACTTGCCGTTTTCAACTGTAGTTATGAGGGGCCAAAGACTACTTGAAAACCAAGTGTCTAAAACACTTTCGTCTCTTTTTCAGCCCCCATTGGGCGGACTTGTTCCAACAAAAACCTCTTCTTCATTGTTAAACCAGGCAGGAACTTGGTGACCCCACCATAGTTGGCGGGAAATACACCATTCCCTAGTATTTACCTTTCAATCTTCAAGTTTTCTCTTCATGCTAAAGGGTAAAAACTCCATTTCATTCAGAAAACTAGGGTTTTTACTTTCAATCTTTTTGATCATTAAGGGTAAATCAAGAAATCATTGTAGCGAAATTACAGGTTCTACTGTTTCTCCTGAGCGTCGCGAAAAAATCCTCTTTCCCCTGTACTTCTCCTGTTTAACAAGGAGACTTCCCTTGTCAAGATAATTAACTACCTCATCCCTAATAGTTTTAAAGTGTCTACCTTTCCAGGGACCTGTTTTTTCATTTAAAACTCCACCTTTTTCGCAGCAAGAGTTCAGCGGAAGGTTGTTTTCGCTTGCCATTTCATAGTCCTTGAAGTCATGGGCAGGAGTACACTTTAGGACTCCTGTGCCAAACTCGATAAGAACCCTTCTGTCAGCTAAAATTGGCAGTTGGTAACCAGTAAGCGGATTAATAGCAAATCTACCTACGTACTCATGGTAACGACTATCACTTGGATTAACAAAGAGTGCAACATCAGCAAAAATAGTCTCGGGGCAGGAAGTTGCCACAGTAACTTTCCCACCCCCGAAGAGTGGATAATCAATGTAAAAGAGTATAAGTTCCACCTCCTCTGAATCTGTCTCAATATCAGAAAGCACAGTCCTCAGTTTTGGATCCCAGTTTACTATTCTTGTACTCCGGTAAATAAGGTCGTCTTTATATAGACTAACAAAATAACTCCTAACCTTTTCTTGAACATGACTATCCATCGTGAAGTTATCTTGCTGGTAGTCAAGTTGTAAACCAAGATTTTTCCACTGCTCAATGAACTTTTGTCGTTTTTGTGGATACCACTCATTAAATACAAACTTAACCTTTTCAGCTACACTCCTATGTGAAACTAATCCGGAATTTTCCAGTACGCTTTGTGTAGCAATACCAGCATGGTCAAAGCCACTAATTCAGTAAGTACTTTCACCCCTGATTATAAGAGAACGACTGATAAAGTCCTGGATTACAAGATTCAGGGTATGGCCAAGGTGCAAGCTACCTGTGATATTTGGGGGTGGCATCAAGATCTTAGATTTAGAGTACAACTTCCCCCCGTTCCACTTTTTCAATTGCTCTTTTCTGTAGTCATCTTCAGTAGTCCTGAAGTCATATTTTTTATTCATTAAAGTTATTTACATAAACCCTAGTTTATGATAGGTGGGACTTCCTAGTAACCCACTAGCTAGTAACCAAGTTTTCAGTCTTATCTGTTTCCTTCGAACCCAATTTCCCATATGATCTAAGAAAATTCCAAACTTGGATGTATTCTTTAACAAAGAAAATTCCTATACTTTCACGGACCTCTCTTGGAATGTCTTCTAAGTCCTTCTTATTATCATGAGGAATGATAATTGTTTTCAATTTACTACGGTGGGCAGCAATTGCTTTTTCCTTAAGACCACCAATTGGCAGAACATGACCACGAAGTGTGATCTCCCCCGTCATGGCAACTTCAGAAGTGATTTTTTCCTCAGTGAGTGCAGAGATGATTGCTGTTGCTATTGTAATCCCAGCACTTGGTCCGTCTTTGGGAACAGCTCCTTCCGGTACATGGATGTGAATACTGTTTTCGGCAAAGAATTCACTTTTAATACTAAATAAATGGCAGTTTGCCTTGACATAGTCAAGAGCAGTTGTTGCTGACTCCTTCATTATTGAGCCAAGGGTACCAGTTAAGTTCAATTCATCCTTTCCTCTGAAGTAGTTAACTTCAATTTTGAGTATATCACCACCACCGTAGGTGTAAGCAAGCCCATTTACTGTTCCCACCTGATCATCCTTTGGAAGGGTAAAGTTATAAATTGGTTTACCAAGATAATGATTAATATTCTTTGGAGTTACCACTACCTTTAAACGTTCCTTACGGAGAATTTCAACAATAAGCTTCCTGGTAATTTTTGCAATAATACGATCCAGCTCACGTACTCCTGCCTCCTGGGTAAAAGAGCGGATTATTTCAATGATTGCATTGTCTGTGAATTTTAGTTCACTACTAGCTAACCCAGAGCTATTTAAGTTACGGGAAACTAGGTAGTTCTTAGCAATTTGCAACTTTTCCAGTTCAGTATAGGAGGAGAGATTAATAATCTCCATTCTGTCAAGCAGGGGTTGGGGGAAGTTGACAGAATTAGCCGTACAGATGAATAATACTTTAGAGAGATCATAGTTAACCTCACCCAGGTAGTTATCAACAAAGTTACTGTTCTGACTAGAGTCCAGAACCTCTAAGAGCGCATTCGAAGGATCACCATGGTAACCACCCCTTACCATTTTGTCAATTTCATCAATCAAAAAAAGAGGATTTAGCACTTGTGCTTTTTTCATCCCATGGATTATCTTCCCAGGCATAGCACCAACATAAGTTCTGCGGTGGCCACGGATCTCACCTTCATCGGAGATTCCACCAACTGATATTTTGACAAACTTACGACCAGTAGCCCCAGCAATTGAAGCCGCAAGTGATGTTTTACCAACCCCGGGTGGACCAACAAAACAGATAATATTACCAGTGCTCTTTCCTGTGCGATGAATAACTGCCAAGTGTTCAAAAATCCGCTCCTTAACTTTTTCTAGTCCAAAATGATTCTTGTTAAGCTGTTGCATAGCAACTTCTAAATCCCTAACTTCATCAGTTGTTTGGTACCATGGAATACTCATTAACCAGTCAATGTGGGTACGAGCAATACTTGCTTCAGCAGCGTGCATTCTTTGCAGGTTTTTCAACTCCGAACGAACTACTTTTTTCACATGCTCAGGAAAAGGCTCCTGAATAAGACGACTTAGGTAATTATCTTGTTCTGACTCATTTCCTTCCAGTTTATCCAACTGCCTCTGGATTTCTTCAAGTTGTCCCCTTAAGTAGGCAGCATTTTGTTGTTCAACCAACTTCTCATTAACTTTTGCATTAATGTTCTGTTGAAACTTACGAGTTTTCTTTTCAAGCTCAAAAAGAAGCTTTAGACGCTTCTCTAACCTTGGTTCCTCGAGAATTGCCTCTTTAAATTCCCTCTCAAGATGACTATTGACATGAACAACAAAATCAATCAGCTTACTAGGATCACCAACTGCCAGGTAGGAGAGATTATCTGTGGTTGCTACATTGTTCTTCTTTAAGAGACTTGGAAGATAGCGAACAAACTTTTCAGTAAGATCATTGATTACCTTAACCTCCTCCTGAACTAGTTCATTAAGTTCCTCGCGAATGATTTGGTAGCTAGCCATTCATACTCCATTGCTGGGATCCTTTTCTGTGTTAACTAGCTGTACCCTTTCCAGACCTAATAACTGTACTTCACTAAGGTAGCTGAAGACAATCCCTATGTCAGCACTACTTTGAAGATCAAGTTTTACTTTTGCAAGTGAACCATAGTTAAAAAACTTCAGTGGCTGATAGTCATCTAGTTCTTGTTGATTGACTTCTTTACGACTTGAAACAACAAGAACTTGTCCATCAAAAGCGCGGAGAGAAGTGCTGAGAACCTTTTTAAAATGTTCGTTTCGTTCAAGGTTGATAATCTGACTGCAGCCAGGAAAGATAAAGAGATTATCTGTGAAGAGAATGGGGATTGCTTGTTGTTCCATGATAGAACTCCTTATTATTAAACACACTTTCGGAAGAAAAGTTTACTATACCGCGAACAGTTAATAGTAAGAACTCCTTTCGAAAGTGTCATGGTGCCCGTAAAGAGAATCGAACTCCTGACCTAATGCTTAGAAGGCATCCGCTCTGTCCACTGAGCTATACGGGCAAGAGGAGGAAGTTTTACGAAGTACCTCCACGGGGTGGCAACTATTCTTAGTCCTTATCTTCCAATATTGGATTTTTAACGAAAAACAGGGTGGACTGTTTTTTCTAAGTTATGGTTGTAGTAAGCAAGTAACTGTCTTGTTTACTAGCAAGTGTTAAAAGTTTTAGTCTGGGTAAAAGGTGCTGGCAAACAGCTATCTTCCCCGTGATGGAGTATTGTCGCTACTTGGGTGCTTGACTTCCGTGTTCGGAATGGGAACGGGTATTTCCACCCAGTCTAATCACCAGCACAATTAAGAGAAATTTTAATTCCCTCAAAACTAAACATGAACAAACGCACAGGAAGAAATCATCAGGAGTAAGTCCTCGATAAATTAGTACGACTAAGCTAAGTACATTACTGCACTTACACTTGTCGCCTATCAACCTCCTGGTCTAGAAGGTATCTTACCCTCTTCTGAGGTGGGAAATCTTATCTTGAAGCTAGCTTCGTACTTAGATGCTTTCAGTACTTATCTATTCCCGACTTAGCTATCCAGCCGTGCCACTGACGTGACAACTGGTACACCATTGGTCAGTCCATTCCGGTCCTCTCGTCACTTAGTCCCCTATTTCTAGGAGTGTAGACTATATCTTTATCTTCTCTGCATGACACAGAATAAGATAATGGCGTGTTACCTAAAAGTGATGTCACTTTCAAATTCTCTGAAATGATTCATCCTCATTTAAGTCTAGTGGTTAAATGGTTTTTATCTAACCACTAAGTCGTTAGGGGGTCAAGTTAAGCATTTTTAAAACATCCTCCTTACTTTTTCTTTTTCTAGAGCTATAGTTCTCATTTTGTATGAGAAAAATAGTTTCAACTATTTCTAAGAGGATGTCTTTTGAATTTGTACTGCTTGAAGAACCAAGTATCTTACAAGCACTTATCATTTTCTCTGCCTGAATCTTTTTGAATCTAATATATGGCAGCAAATCATAGAGTATTCTATACACAGAAGAAAAGCCATTGACTCTTAATTCTGTAATACCATCCTTTCGCTTCAAAACATATCCGACACCAAAGTTTTTTTTTATTCAGAGAAGATGTTTGTCATGACGAGTATCTTGATAAAGACAGATTGTCGCCATAAATCTATACCCAGACTTGCAGTCTGAACGTTTCTTTACCTGCAACATTATACTGCCATCACCATCAAGAAAACCAGCTATATACGCATTCTCAACATCTAACCGACTTCCCATGGTATTGCCTTTCAGAGGATTATGGTCCTCAAGCAAGTTTTACACAAGGAACCAGGTTGTAGTAAAACTCTCAGATCATAAACATATGAAGGTTTCACCATTATAAGCCATATTTTCACTATGCATTTCTGCATAGAGTAGCAATTTCTTACTAGGAACAGCCCTTCTCAAATTTCCTACGCCCGCAACAGATAGGGACCAACAATTCTGTTACTTACTTTAATGACCATTCAAAACTTATTCTGAAAATGGCGGTTCGTCACCGAACTCTACATTTCGCAATGTAGTTCAGACTATATCATTCCAGTTAATGGATTTAGCGTATAGTCGTTGGGGATTCCAAATTTTTCAACATTTTTCTGGTAGTTTGACTTTTACATCGCAGTAT